>CAIMBV010000248.1 GCA_903839355.1 uncultured Actinomycetes bacterium | reverse complement strand
GCAAGAAAGAGCGTGCTAACGCCGAGAAGAAGGCTGCAATCCTTGCTAAGCAAGGTGAGAAGATGCGTGCCAAGGCTTCCAAGGCCGTTGCAGCTCAAGGTATGTTGCGCCGCGCCGATGCTCTATTGGCGGGGCTGGAAGATGTACGTAAATCCGACAAGGTCGCAAAATTGCGCTTCCCTACCCCAGCTCCATGTGGCAAGACGCCACTCATGGCGCACGGACTTTCTAAGTCCTACGGATCGCTAGAAATCTTTACCGATGTAGACCTTGCGATTGATAAGGGTTCACGCGTTGTTATCTTGGGTCTCAACGGTGCTGGTAAGACCACGCTTCTAAAAATGTTAGCGGGAGTTACCGAATCTGATACCGGCGAGATAGAGCCAGGTCACGGCCTCAAGATCGGTTACTACGCCCAGGAACATGAGATGTTGGACTTTGAACGCTCGGTTCTCGAAAACATGATCTCCTCAGGTGAAGGCGTCGGAGAGCCTCAAGCCCGCCAAGTACTCGGTTCATTCCTATTTAGTGGCGATGATGTTCAAAATCCCGTCAAGGTATTGAGCGGCGGCGAGAGAACTCGTTTGGCCCTAGCAACCTTGGTAGTCGGTGCAGCCAACTTATTGCTGCTCGATGAGCCAACAAACAACCTGGATCCTGCTTCTCGGGATGAGATTCTTGCCGCGCTCTCCGAATATCAAGGCGCGGTCGTAATGGTGACCCACGATGTCGGAGCAGTCGTAGCGCTAAAGCCGGAACGTGTCCTGCTACTACCCGATGGCGATGAAGACCTTTGGAATGATGAGTATTTTGATCTCATCGCCCTCGAGTAAAAATAGAGATTTAAGCGCGTAAAGCCGCTGCAATCTGACGGAAGTCTTCGACCAAGATATCAATCTCATTCTGCTCATGCGCCAAGCTAATGAGCCACTGCTCATCGAGTCCTGGAGGCGTGATGATTCCGCGATTGAGTGACCACAACCATGAAAGCTCAGCGACTTTAAAATCAGTCGCCTTGTAATCACGGTAGTTGCGGACTGGATCGATCGACCAGGTGATACATCCTTTGATTCCAAATCCCACTGTATGAGCAGGTAATTCGTAATCGTTGATGATCTCGGTGATGCGATCAAGTGCTTGGTAGTTGAGAGCCTCGGCCTTACCCAAACTTTCTGGAGTACAGACCTTGTCCATTGCACGAACACCAGCCATAGCCAATGGATTGGCGTTGAAAGTTCCAAAGTGGTGGAAACGTCCATCGGCAATCGCGTTCATGATCTCTTTCTTGCCACCAAATGCAGCAAGTGGAAGTCCGCCGCCAATTGATTTAGCGAGACAGATGAGATCAGGCTTTACACCAATGCGTGCAGCAGCACCCTTAGGTCCTGCAGTGAGACCAGTCTTAACTTCATCGAAGATCAAGATGATTCCGTATTGATCACAGAGTGCGCGCACTGCGGCGAGGTATCCCTCGTCTGGAAGTACGATCGCAAGATTTTCTAGAACAGGCTCCATGATGATGCATGCGATTGTCTTTGCATGCTCTTTGAATACCTTCTCCAGAGCGTCCAGGTTATTAAATGGGACGACGTAGATCTCACCGACATTTGCTCCGGCAGGAATTACAGGTGTTGGTGCATCGGCAGGACCGGCCAACTTCAGATCTGGCTTTGCAGAAACTGTAAGTGGGTCATAGCTACCGTGATAGCCGCCCTCAATCTTCACTAACCCATCTTTGCCAGAGTAAGCCTTAGCCAAACGAACCGCGTACATGGTGGCCTCGGTGCCTGAGTTGGCGAAACGGATCTGATCTACATCAAAGCGCTTACAGATGCGCTCAGCACCGTCACGCGAGATCGGAGATGGAGTCACAAAGAGGGTTCCGGTATCTAGGGCACGCTTTGTCTCGGCTACAACCTCAGGGTTGAGGTGACCGGCGAGCATCGCGCCAAAGCCCATCGAGAGGTCGAGCAACTTGCGCCCATCGACATCGGTCATCCAGGCTCCCTTTGCACTCACGATAGAGAGTGGATATGGATCCCAGTGTTGGAAACTAGATGGAACGCCTAACGGCATTGAGCCGAGGGCAAGATCGAACTCAATTCGTGAGGCGAATGAGGATTTTGCGAAGCGTTCCCATTCGAGAGCGAGTAGCGATTCAACTCGGCTTACATCGATTGGACGTGGATTCTTACTTAGCTTTCTAAATGTTTGTGGCTCTAATGTTTGAGTCATTTTCGAACGTTGTGTGCATCGACGACTCTTGGCTGGTGCCAAGACACGATGACAGTCTCCCTTATAGTTTTCGCTTCCTTCGATATTCCTAGGGCTTATTTAAATTAAATAAGTGACCTAGGACTCAAAAAACGCTATGGCGAAGGTAGCAGATAGTCACCTGAAATTCACCTCTGGCAGGATTTTCAGGGCGCGCCTTGGACTTTTTTGGAATAAAGTTCAACCTTACGCGGTGAAAAGCCACAATTTTCGGAAGGTTTGCGATGTCGAATCAAGAAGCAACTAAAAGTCGTAAGAAGCACCACTGGCAACCAGGAGATGAGGGACTCGATCCAAATCGTTGGTATGCACTTGTTGTAATCGCAATCGCATCTCTAATGATTGTGTTGGATGCATCGATCATTAACTTAGCTCTTCCTAAGGCACAAGTTGCACTTCATATCTCTAATGCCAACCGCCAATGGGTTGTTACTGCTTATTCACTCGCCTTTGGATCACTGCTACTCCTCGGTGGACGTATTGCGGACTACGTTGGTCGTAAGCGCATCTTCATTATTGGTTTGATCGGTTTTGCCGGTGCATCAGCCCTCGGCGGATTCGCAACGACGCAAGGACTACTTTTCGGTGCTCGCGGATTGCAAGGCGCATTCGCGGCACTT
>CAIMBV010000247.1 GCA_903839355.1 uncultured Actinomycetes bacterium | reverse complement strand
CAAGTTACAATTGTAAACAACCAAGTCGCACAATTGTATAACTTTTGGCAAATCCGAAAATTAGCTGGACATCCTGAAACACCGTTTAAACAATGGTTATTAGTCAAAACATTGGCCACATATTATGATCAAAAGGACCAGTACCAATTCTACACAAAACACTGGAACAAGATTTTTGAATTCGCACAAATGTACCCCATAGTACATTACCCCATCACAGACATTCAACAAGTCGCCAATCGACTAATGTCATCTACGCAACTGAAAATGGAAGCTCGAAATTATCAGCATCATGATGCAAGAAGAGAAGAATTAGAGAATCAAATGGTCGAAAACATCATTAAATTTCTCAAAACAGATAAAATGCAACTCGGACAAGCTGAACATTTAACGAGATGGAACTTTTATCAAATCATCACTGCATCATTAGTGACAGCTCCAATTGAAAAGTTGAATGCCATAGCCAAAGCAACAACAACTGCATCAACAACAACAACAATGTTTAAACTGTAGGATGTATACGCAAATAAGATAAATGACTCACTGGGCGGCCTGCATCTCCTTCTGGATCGAGAAGAGGCTGCATATGATGACTAGGATCATCTTGTAGTTGACGTTCACGATGTCCTCCCATACGCCGAAGACCACAGCGCCGAGCTTCCTCGCGATCGAAATCACGTACTTGGCGTTGTTCGCCTTCTCCTCATCGGTTTCTCCCGCCATCACGATGTCGTAGTTGATCGCGCGGGGCTCCACGCCAGCACAGAGCTTGATAAGGAATTGGCCGTCGGATAGGGCCTTGTCCTTGAGGTTCTTTATCTTCATGTCGGGGACGAGGGAGTTGGCCCACTTCACGAGGTCGTCCTCCGACTGAGAACCAATGATCTGCAGATAGTTCAGGCGCACAAGCTACCAAACTACGGCAATGATGTTCTTCTTGTTGCCTTCCACGAAATCTTGACCTCCGATTCCCGGAATCTTCAGTCCCAATTTCTTGCTAACCTCGATGATCTGACCGCAGTTGATGCCCTTCTTGAAAGTGTTGTTGGGATTCTTGTCAATGATCTTCCAGTTGACGCATCCGGGCTGAATCTTCTCAAGGACCTTGAGAACGACGACGCCAGTGCCCACGTCCTCATATAGGTCGTTGATGTATACGTCCTCTAGGTTGAGACTGTTGATCCAGAAGCGGAAGGCGCGCTCGTCGCGAGAGCCTTCGACGTCATCGTCGATAATGCCGGCCTTCTCATAGGCCTCCATCTCCTCCTCATTAAGCTCCTCAAGGCCATGCTTGGCGTTGAAGACCTCAGCCACGAAGATGGTAAGAAGCTTGGCGTTGCCAGAGGTGATGTCACTTGGCCTAACAAGGGCTGGCACACCGAGAGCCTCGGCATTCCTGATTGTAACGGCGGCCCGCTTCACAAGGTCGGCCTCAGCAAGACCCTCACCTGAGTTGCACTTGCCAGCGTCGAGGCTGTGGAGGACGTGGAGCATGGCCACAGAGTCCTTCAGGTCACCTCCGAGGTTACCCACCTTCTTGTCGACTCCCTGCTTCTTGAGGTGAAAGTTGATCCAGCGGATCAGGATCGCTTCGGCGGTCAGTTTCATAAGGTCTTGGAGCTATTCTCCCTCCTCAGCGAGTCTCATAATCTCAGGGCAGTCCTTCAAGGAGATCTTCTTGACGAGGCAAAGACGCATGACCTGCCAGAGAACAGCCAGAATGAGATGGTGCTTCTTCTCGATGAAGGCCTGGGGGTTAATGCCTGGGAGCTTGAGGCCGATGCCCTTGCAAGCGTTGATGACGAGGTTGAGGTTCTCCTTGACCTGGTAGACGTTCAGGTTCTTCTTGTTGTTCATAGCCCTGAAGTCGATGGTGTTCTCTACAGCGATGTTTATCAGCTTTGCGAGAACGACTCCACTCTCCATCGAGTGGAAAAGATCGTCGTTTTCGGGGTTCAAGGGCAGAACCACATCGGGTAGGTCAGTTTCCTCCTTGAGGAACTCGTTCACAAGCTTGGCAAAGCAGATTTTTTCCTCCACTAGGTACGAGTGGGTGAAGCCACTCTCGCTCACGTGCTAAGATACCTCTCTAAAGATGGCCTTAATAAGGAATATCTTACCCGGCCTTGGTAGTGAGCACCTGGGAAAAGAGGTCCTTGTTCTTGACCTTGAGCGACTTGAACATCTATAAATATTTAGCCGAATTAGCGGTACCTCGAGGAACTCCTCCCACTGGATGACGGAGTCTTTGTTCTTGTCGACCTCGGCGAGCATGCTCTTGACTTGCTCATCAGTGACCTCGCGCTTTCCCAAGTCAAGCAGCACCTGCTTAAACTCAGTTGCATTCATTGTCCCGTTCTTGTCCTGATCGTACAGCTTGAAAGCATGCTGCAGCTCTATCCCCAATGGTTAAAAGTTGATTTACCAGTGATTTCTGAGGGCGTGAAGTGCTTCTTGAGCTCGAAGCTCACATCGTAGGAGGGGGCGGTGGACTCTACCATATTCGAAAGATATCTCTTAATATTATCTACTTGATTGGCACAGGGGTTTTGGGGTTTTGGGGTTTTGGGGTTTTGGGGTT
>CAIMBV010000246.1 GCA_903839355.1 uncultured Actinomycetes bacterium | reverse complement strand
TGTGCCCCAGCTGCGACATAGTCAGCATCGCTGATTGCAGAACCAACTCCAGCTCCGCTCTCGATTAGGACGGTGTGGTGAGCGCTGAGAGCATGTGCTCCAGAGGGGGTGAGTGCTACGCGGGATTCGTTATTTTTGATCTCTTTGGGCACGCCAATAATCATGAGAAGGATGCTACTCCGATTGGGCTGATGATTCCCCGTAGATCGCAGCGCAGATCTTAGGATGAAGGTCTGCCCTCATCTGCGTAAAGGCTGATGGTGGCCAACCTGCCGCAAAAGTGCGCCTTAATAATTTAGCCATCTGATATTTAGGGCTATCTTCAAATGCCCTGTCTAATGCGCGTTGGGCTAAGGCTCCATCTCCTCGTTCGTACGATGAGGTAGCAAAGATGACTGCCACGGGTGCGACATATCCCTTAGGCGCGATCCGAAGTAACCAGCGCCACATATCCCATAACTGATCATCCGATTTTTCCGAAGTGAATCCCATTGCATAGTCACGTACCTGTAGGTCATGGAGGCGCACCAGAACCAGCGCTATGAGGGCTTTATCCAAAACAACCCCATCACGAATAAATGCCAACGAGATCTGATTAATTGCGTTTGCTCCTTCACGTTGTAAGGCATTAACTTGATCTGACTCGTAGTCAATCTCGGCTAGCGCTTTGATGGCCTTGAGCAACTCTTTGTCGATTGGCGTAGCTGCGATAGAACGCTTCATCTCATCAAGATCTAGAAATGGAAGCGGATTTCCGGCCGCTACCTGCTCTGCAGTGACGCGGCTATCAGAGAGCTCTGGAACCAGATTGCCCTCCAGCGGACAACACTCGAGATCCGCACAGAGACTGGAGCGGAATCGATCGCCACGTACCTCTATACATTCTTTAACGATAATCGAATATCCCGCGATGCACTCTCGAACAATCAATAAGGGATCACTTGCTGTGACGGATTTCGGTAGATATCCAACAATGATTGCCTCACTCGCCTTCTCACGAAGCAGGTGAAGTGCAATCGTTTTGCTGATGGCCTCGATGCTTTCATCATCGGGAAAATCGACCCGCATCGCCATTACGACTTTATCATCGCGTAAGGCCATTGCGACAAGAGAATCTTGCGGGTGGTAGCCGACCATAAATGGAACGGCAGCGAGTAGATCGTGTGGTGAGTTCAATTCAGTTGCAGTGTGTGTTGTCATGGCTTAAAGATGGTGCGCAGCAGTGTCACCACGATCAGCGCCCAGATAGATATGTGCATAAGTTCAGCGTGTGAAATTCGTCGGGGCTGCAGAGATTTGGATCGTCGCAGTCGCGCTCTGCACGATGGCGCCACCCAGGATTGGAACCATTGCTGCACCTTGTGCCGCCCAGGTGCCAGCCCACGAGATCGACAAGTTGATGGTGTACGTTCCTGGGCTCTTATAGGTGTGGGTAATGCTTGAATCTGGATAAGGACCGCCACTGCTCGATGTTGAAAATGTAGTGCCATCACCAAAGTTCCACACAAAACTTGGGTTCATTAAGACATTTACTCCGACACCTAAAATCGAGGTCACAACGCTAAAGACCGAATTTGTATTGCTCCAGAAATAGACAGGCACATCAGTAAGTGCATCATTACTCGGTTGATACAAGATCTTGCTACCTGGCAAAAGGCGGGTGATCTGATCCGATAGCGAGAGCGCCGCTGTAACAACTTTGTGCACCACACTCGGTTTCTTCTTAACGGGCGGCTTATAAGTCCTATGAATCACCGGCGTCACCTTGTAGGGAATCCAGGTCTGGGGTTTGGGCTTCACCGTTGGCCTCGGGCGCGGCACATAGGGGCGAGTCGGCGCAGGTCTGGGGTGGGGAGCAACTATCGATCCAGGACGATTTTGATTCGCCGTAATTATCAATTGGTGAGTGGTTGGGTCGGTGTAGACCTGAACACAGGGGCCCGCCGCGCAGTTTGCCGCCATTAATAAGCCAGCCATAAAGATCATCCAGCAAGGCTAAAAGCGCGCGAGTTCACATCTGCTTCACCCTCAGAGCGCCTGTGTATGCGAGAAAGTTGTGGAAAGTCATGCCACTCTAGGAACATGGCATCGCGCGATGGAGACGGCTGGATTCAATGCAGCTGCGGCAATAAACACTGGGGGCTTCATGGAGCCGCCGGGTTATTGCTGATTCGCGATGGCACCATCTTGTTACAGCACCGTGCGCCATGGGTTCATAACGGCGATACCTGGGGAATTCCGGGTGGCGCTAAAGATAGCCACGAGTCTGTTCTAGAAGGAGCTAAGCGCGAAGCCCATGAAGAGTTGGGAATCGATACCGATTTAATCGAACCGATCTATACCTTCACCGACGATCACGGCCCTTGGAGATATGACACCATCATTGCTCGGGTGAGCCCTGATTTAGTTGCACACGAAATGAACGATGAATCGCAGGAGATTCGCTGGGTTGCCTTTGATGATGTGGCTGGTATGCACCTTCATCCATCATTTGCTAAACATTGGCCGGATTTAAAGGCCTTGCTCGGAGAACTGCTTATCTAAACGCTTGAGTGATTCTTTAACGACCGCTCCATCGCTGGTGCGATAGAAAGGTGGCATCGAGTTAAGCAAGATCGATCCATAGCGCTTGGTAACAATGCGCGAATCTAATATTGCAACCACTCCACGATCATCAATAGAACGAATCAATCGTCCCGTCCCCTGAGATAACAACAAAGCTGCG
>CAIMBV010000245.1 GCA_903839355.1 uncultured Actinomycetes bacterium | reverse complement strand
GATCTCTTGCGCGAATTGCTGGTTGATAACGTGACGCTTCACCGAAAGTTTGGCGGTCAATTGACCATCGGCAATAGTGAAATCTTGAGGGAGGATCGTGAACTTTCTAATTGACTCTGCGCGACTGACAATCTTGTTCGCCTCATCCACCGCTGCCTGAATGACATCAATGAGGGCGGGATCCTTAGAGAGTTCTGCCCCTGTGGCTCCAGCTTTCTTATTATTTGTTGCCCAGGTCTTCAAAGAATCAGGGTCCAAGGTGATCAGGGCCGCGATAAATGGCTTGTTATCTCCGACGACCATGCATTGGCTGATGAGGGGATGAGAGCGGAGGCGATCCTCAAGAACTTCAGGAGCGACATTCTTGCCACCTGACGTAACGATGATTTCTTTCTTACGACCCACAATACTCAAGTAACCATCGCCGTCGATCAGACCTAAGTCTCCGGTCTTAAAGAAGCCATCTTCCGTCATGCACTCCAGGGTTGCTCCGTCATTATTCCAATAACCCTTCATCACAACATCGCCTTGAATAAGAACTTCGCCATCTTCGGCGAGTTTGATGCGAGTGCCAGGAATTGGACGACCCACGCTGCCAATCTTTTGGGCGGAGCGAACGTTGAGTGTTGATGCTGCCGTTGTTTCGGTAAGTCCATAACCTTCGAGAATGTTGATTCCAGCGCCACGGAAGAAATGTCCCAGGCGGGGACTTAACGGAGCGCCACCGGAGATAGCGGCATCGACGCGACCTCCCAGGCCGGTTCTTATTTTGGAGTAAACGAGTTTGTCAAAGATCAGATGAAGAGCTCGAGTCTTTGCCGAAATCACTCCTGAATCAAGTCCATGTGAATATTCGACCGCGGTACTTACCGCCTTATTAAAAATCTTAGATTTTCCGGATTCGTGGGCCTTCGTTTCGGCGCTGTTGTAAACCTTCTCGAAGATTCTTGGAACCGCTAGGACAAGAGTAGGTCTGAAAGTGCCCAAGTCTTGTGGCAATCGACTTATATCCCCACAGTGAGCCATATGGAGTCCCGCGTGAATAGCACCAAACTGAATCATGCGACCAAATACGTGGGCGATCGGAAGGAAGAGGAGCGTGGAGCCGCCGGGTTTTAGAAATTCAACTCTTGCATAGAGCACAACGTTTGCACACTCAGACATGAAGTTGGCGTGAGTGAAGGTGACACCCTTTGGGTTTCCGGTTGTACCTGAGGTGTAGATCAAGGTCATTAAATCTTCGGGACCGATGGAGGCAAGCCGCTCATCAAGGATTGCATCGGGGATAGAGCGTCCGGCGGCTACGAGGTTGGGGAGGGCATCCTCTGTGATTGTAAGGACGTCTCGACATGTAGACGGAAGAACCGGCGCGGCCAATTGTGCGAGTGAGGGGGATTCAACAATCAGAAGTACGCTTCCTGAATCGCTCAAGATCCAACGAATCTGTTCAGCGCTCGAAGTCTCATAGATGGGGACTGTGATCGCGCCACAGTAAATAATCGCAAAATCCAAGATGGTCCACTCGTAACGAGTTTTGGCCATGATTGCTACACGATCGCCGCGCTCCAGCCCCCAAGCGATAAGACCCTTAGCGACGCTGCGAACCTCTTGATCGAGTTCTATCGCGGTGACCGGCTGCCACCCATCTCCGAGTGGACGGGAGAGCAGAACTCTATTTGGCTCCTTGGCTGCCCGATCCGTGATGATGTTGGTGATGTTCCCCGTCGTTGGGTGCGGCACCAGTGCCGGCAGGTAGGTCTCAATCATGCGAGAACGCTAGTGGGAAAGGCGCGAACTTTCATGGGCTATCGCAAGGTAATCTTCGCACGTGGAGAATTTCAGTATTGGTGTAGATATCGGCGGAACCAAGGTATTAGGCGGAGTGGTCGACTCATCTGGAAATATCCTTACTACTCACCGCGAAGATACGCCTAAGGCAGGCGGAGATGCGTTGACTCAGACCATCATCGGGGTCATTCAAGAATTACTGGCACAGCACGAAGCGACCTCGGTGGGCATTTCGGCAGCAGGCTTTGTCTCATCTGATCGCCAGACCATGCTCGCTACTCCAAATATTGCGGGTTGGAATGGCATCAATCTGAAGGCAGAGATTTCGCGCGAAATAAGCCTCCCAGTTGTCATAGAGAATGATGCAAATGCAGCGGCCTGGGGCGAGGCTATTTACGGTGCCGGCCGCGGCGAGAGCGAAATCATGATGGTCACCGTGGGAACGGGCATTGGCGGCGGACTCGTTAACAATGGCCAGCTCTATCGAGGTGCATTTGGAGTTGCGGCCGAATTTGGACATATGCGTTTAGTCCCGGGAGGACACCTCTGTGGATGCGGGTCCTATGGTTGCTTCGAACAATATGCCTCGGGTTCAGCGCTCCATCGACATTTGTTGGAAGCGATTGAAAAAGATCCTTCGCGAGCCACATCTTTATTAGCGCGGGGAAATGGAACCATTGAAGGAATCAAAGGCAAT
>CAIMBV010000244.1 GCA_903839355.1 uncultured Actinomycetes bacterium | reverse complement strand
GAAAGAGTTGCTGACTTCCTGTTGATCAACGATGGAGATCTGGGCTACACCAAGATCCGTTTTGACGAACGATCTGTAAAAACTCTCACGGAGCATCTGGGAGATATAACCGATCCGATTGCGCGAGTACTTGCCTGGAAAGCGACATGGGATATGTGGCGCGATGCAGAGATCACAACTCACGACTTCACAGCTCTTACCTTGCACGGACTTAAAACCGAGACACTTCTGAGTTTGGTAACAGCGTTGACAGCGGAGTTGGTCACCCTCGTCGAAATTGGCTCAGATCCTTCTCGCCGCAACGATTTGCGGGCTCGCGTTGCCTCTGAACTTTTGCCGGCACTTCAATCTGCAGAACCTGGTAGCGATATCCAACTTCAATTGGCTCGTTGCTTTGCCGCGTTATCTATTACGCCAGAGCACATTGATTTTGTGCGCACCATGCTCGACGGTGGAGTGCCGGGACTCGTTGTTGATAGAGATTTGAGTTGGTTCTTCATCAACATCTTGGCAGAGAGAGGCGCAATCACTCGCGCCGAACTCGACGCGGCTCTAGCTAAGGACCCAACCTTTACCGGCGAACTTAGCCACGCACAGGCAATAGCGGCGCTCCCTGACCCTGTCATCAAGGCAGAGACCTGGACTGCCCTGATCGGAGATGAAATCTCAACCTCTAAGCGTGAAGCACTCAGCGCAGGATTTATGCGCACTCGCCAGGTAGAACTCTTAGCGGCTTACGTCGATCCGTACTTTGATTCGCTACTCGGAATTTGGAATCGCGCTTCATACGAAATGGCGAGCTCAGCAGTAAAGAGCTTGTACCCGCGTTTTGTGGTTGCGCAGTCAACTCTCGATAAGACAGATGCTTGGTTAAATGGCGCCGGTATAGATGCCCACGAGACGTTACGCAGATTGGTATCTGAAGGACGCGACTCTTTAGCGCGTACTTTGCGAATTCAGATTAAGGATCAGATCTAGTTCGTTCTTAAGCCAACTTGTTATAAGGGCAACACACGCCCCAGAAAATTATTTCTTCTTGGGGCGAGTTGCTAGCAAAACGACCGAAGCGATTCCCAGAAAGAGACTGACTGGCGTCACGAAGAAAAGCAAGAAGGTCTGGTACCACTTAAGCCCCGACCCTGGATCAGAGCCCGGCTCTTGGGTCGACATGGCTACGTGGCTAAGGAAGTGGGCGATCATGGCGAAAGTGTATTAGACGCTTGGGAAAAGTTATGCCGAGGCGGCCGAGGCTTGCATCTGTTCTACGCCATAGGGCTGTAGGTATGAGAGCCAGCGCACATCAGGTCGACCTGTGCCAAGAATCCGCCAAGCTGCGCCTACTGGTTCGCGCGGCACATGGCGCAAGCGCCAACCGATCTCTTTAAGAGTGCGGTCCGCCTTCTGATGATTGCACTTGTGACAGGCCGAGACCACATTCTCCCAAGCATGTGCACCGCCACGACTACGTGGCATCACATGATCGATAGAGGTTGCTGGGGCTGAGCAGTAAACGCACTTGCCACCATCACGAGCAAAGATGGCGCGCCTAGAGAGTGGAACCGCATGGCGATAAGGAATTCGCACAAATTTATGTAGCTTGATAACGGCGGGCAGAACAACTTCACCGCCTGAGTAATGCAAGATCGTTTCAGAATTTTCCACGGCGATAGCACGCTGATTTAAGACGAGGATTAAGGCTCGTCTTTCTGTAACGACACCTAGTGGCTCATAGGTGGCGTTCAGAACCAAAGTTTGTGGCACTGAACTTGCTCCCTAGAAAGCAGCGCGTGGCTCGCGCCGTTGGGGAAATCTTGCCCTACATCCTGGCGAAATGCAGGATATTCGCCATCTATTTTCGCAAGTCGGGGTGAACTTTAAGTAACGGCGCCTGCCGCGCTGGACTATTCGGGCTGATTGACCAAAGAAGCCGCGGCGAACTCCATATAACTCCAGAGCTTCTCTTTGAGTTCTGGGGCTACCTCGATCTCATCGACTGCAGATCTCATGCAGCGCAACCAGGCATCGTGCTCTGCCTTTCCGATATGAAAGCCAGCATGGCGCATCCGCAACCTGGGATGCCCACGGGTCTCTTGATAGGTGGTTGGCCCACCCCAGTACTGCTCCAGAAAGAGCATCAAGCGCTCGGCCGCCTCACCCAGTCCAGTATCTGGATACATCGGTCTCAAAATTGGATCGACGGTCACCAAGGCGTAAAAGTGAGAGACAAGGTTCTCGAAAGTCTGATGCCCGCCTAAGGCTTCATAGAGATCGTTCTCGCTCATAGTTACTTGGTGCGAATCCAGATAGCGGTATCGGTCTCGAGCAGATCGCTCTGGACGGGATTAGATGACAGCAAGATCTCTCCAGCGGGAACTGGAATCGCCTTGCCAAAGTTCACATAACAAGCGAATCCACCGGGACGGCTAAACGCCAGAACATCTTTATCAGTTTGGATCCACTCCATCGTGCCATCGCCAAGTCCTGCTTCGCGATGACGAATATCAAGTGCGGCGCGATACAAGTTAAGTGTCGACTCAGGGTCGCGCTCTTGAATTTCTACCGACAAAGTTCCCCAATGCTTTGGTTGTGGCAACCATGAGTCGCCATCACCAAGTTTTGGATTGCTCGAAAAGCCATATGAACCAGCTACATCAGCCTTCCATGGAATAGGTACGCGACATCCATCGCGACCTGGATCTGTGTAACCAGATAACTTCCATCGCGGATCTGTAAGCCGATCCTTTGGAATTCCAGTTGCCTCAGGAAGCGCCAACTCTTCACCTTGGTAGATATATGCGCCACCTGGAAGTGCCAGCATCAAGAGTGCAGCTGCGCGAGCGCGCTTTGTTCCACGCTTGATATCAAATTTGGATATGTCACCAAATCGCTTCTCTGGAGTGTCAACTCCGCCACCACGTAGACCTAAATCAAAACGGTTAACAGAGCGAGTTACGTCGTGATTCTCAAGCACCCATGAAGCTGGTGCACCAGTAGTAGTCAAAAGTTCAAATGACTCAGTGATATTTGTCCGAAGTTCTTTGACATCCCATTTGGAGTCCAAGAAATGGAAGTTGAAAGAGTTTGCGAGTTCGTCGGGACGAATGTATTTAGGAAGTGACTCTTTCGAGACCCACGCTTCAGCAACGCCCATTCGATCTCCAGGATATGAATCAAAGATTAATCGCCATGATCGATAAATTTCGTGGACGCCATCCTGATCAAAGTAAGGCGACTTCTGCGCTGTTAATAGATCGGCTGATTTAAGTTCATCGGGCAACCCAGGTTCCTTGATCATTCCGTGGGCCACATCGATGCGGAATCCATCGACCCCTAGCTTTAGCCAGAAGTGAAGAACCTCTTCAAAGTGTTCGCGGACAACCGGGTTATCCCAGTTGAAATCAGGTTGTTCAACGGCGAAGAGGTGGAGATACCACTGCCCCAGCTTGCCGTCGGCCTCGATGATCCGCTCCCAGGCGGGACCGCCAAAAATTGCCTGCCAGTTATTAGGAGGCAGTTCGCCATCCTTACCCTTGCCATCCCTAAAGACGTATCTATCGCGCTCAGGCGAGCCTGGAGCGGCTTTAAGGGCCTCCTGGAACCACTTGTGCTTGTCTGAGGAGTGGTTAGGGACGATATCGATGATGAACTTGATGCCCAGGGCATGGGCCTCATCGATAAGGCGCTTCGCCTCATCCAGAGTGCCATAGTCGGGCTCGATATCCATGTAATCAGCTACGTCATAGCCGTGATCCATCTGAGGGGACGGATACCAGGGAGTAATCCAGATGGCATCAACGCCGAGAGTCTTCAAATAAGGCAGACGAGAGCGGATTCCTTCGACATCACCTTTGCCATCACCGTTTGAGTCGGCGAATGATCGGATATAAATCTGATACGTAACTGAGTCGCGCCACCATGGTCGTTCGGTGCGAGAAGGCAAAGACATCTACTACTCCCTTTATTTTCCTTAATGAAAATGTTTTAAAAATTAACGAGTCAACTTGCGATAGGTAACGCGATGAGGACGTGATGCCTCAACCCCGAGTCGCTTAATCTTGGTCTCCTCATAGGCTTCAAAGTTTCCTTCAAACCAGAACCATTGCGAATCACCTTCATAGGCCAAGATGTGTGTCGCAATGCGATCTAAGAACCAGCGATCGTGAGAGATCACTACGGCGCAACCAGGAAATTCCAGAAGCGCATTTTCAAGTGAACCAAGAGTTTCAACATCGAGATCGTTTGTAGGCTCGTCAAGCAGCAACAAGTTGCCGCCCATTTTTAATGTGAGGGCTAGATTGAGGCGATTGCGCTCTCCACCTGAAAGCACTCCAGCGGGCTTCTGTTGATCTGGACCCTTGAAACCAAAGCAGGAAACGTAAGCACGCGAAGGCATTTCGACATTACCGACCTTCATGAAATCAAGGCCATCTGAAACAACTTCCCACAGAGTCTTCTTGGGATCGATGCCACCGCGAGACTGGTCTACATATGAAATCTTGACGGTCTCACCAATTTTGACGCTTCCTGAATCCGGAGTTTCAAGTCCAAGAATGGTCTTAAACAGCGTTGTCTTACCGGCACCGTTAGGTCCAATCACGCCAACGATTCCGTTGCGTGGAAGTGTGAAGGAGAGATCATCGATCAAGAGGTGATCTCCAAAGCCCTTCTTTAAATTCTCGACCTCGACAACGATATTGCCAAGGCGAGGACCCATTGGAATCTGGATCTCTTCAAAATCAAGTTTGCGCATCTTGTCGGCCTCGGCCGCCATCTCTTCGTAGCGAGCCAGGCGGGCCTTGGATTTAGTCTGGCGCCCCTTGGCGTTCATTCGAACCCATTCGAGCTCCTCAGATAAACGCTTTGCGCGCTTGGCATCTTTTTGGCCTTCAATTTTTAAACGCGAAGCTTTAGTCTCGAGGTAGGTCGAATAATTTCCTTCGTATGGATAGGCGCGACCGCGGTCGAGTTCCAAGATCCACTCTGCAACGTTGTCCAAGAAATACCTATCGTGGGTGATTGCAACAACGGTGCCTGGATATTTGGAGAGATGTTGCTCCAGCCAAAGAACGGACTCGGCATCCAAATGGTTTGTAGGCTCATCAAGGAGCAGAAGATCTGGCTGTTGCAATAAGAGTTTGCAGAGGGCCACGCGACGACGCTCTCCACCTGACAACACCTTTACATCGGCATCTCCTGGTGGGCAGCGAAGTGCATCCATCGCCTGCTCTAGTTGAGAGTCAAGATCCCAAGCATTGCGGTGATCGAGTTGTTCCTGAAGCGTTCCCATCTCGGCCAAGAGCTTGTCGTAATCGGCATCTGGGTTGGCCATCTCTTCAGAGATTGCATTGAAGCGATTTAAAAGTGCCATCGTCTCTGCGACACCCTCTTGCACATTCTCAAGAACGTTCTTATCTTCATCGAGCGGTGGCTCCTGTAACAAGATTCCAACCGAATATCCAGGACTCAAGAATGCTTCGCCGTTAGATGCCGTCTGCAATCCAGCCATGATCTGGAGCACGGTGGACTTACCGGCACCGTTAGGGCCAACCACACCGATCTTTGCTCCAGGGTAGAAGGCGAGGGTTACATCATCGAGAATTACCTTGTCACCATGCGCTTTGCGCGCCTTTTTCATCGT
>CAIMBV010000243.1 GCA_903839355.1 uncultured Actinomycetes bacterium | reverse complement strand
GGTGGACGTTTAATTTTTCGCAAAGTGATTAAAGGCGCTGCATCTGGAATCTCAAATGTCGTATACGTCGTTGCATCGCCAACATTGGCGCGAGAACTAGAAAGTCCAGCTCACGCTCTCGGAAATACATATCAAGTAGTTGAGTTGTTTCCAGGTACTCCTGGAGTTCCTCAAACCTGGATAGGCACGCTTGATGGAATTACAACTATGGAAGATTTGGAGAACGCGGGAAAGATTCCTCCTACTTTGGCGGTTATTCCGGCAATTAATGTGGAACCCGGTCAAGATACCGAATGCATGAACTTCGTTGGCGGAGCAAAGGTGGAAACCTGGATCACCAAAGATATGAAGACATTTATGCAGACATTTATGGGAATTGATAATCGACTCTGGTCTTCATTCGGATACTCAACAGGTGGCTGGTGTGCCGCAGAGGTTGCCGTGCTCCATCAAGATCAATACTCATCCGGAGTCTCACTGGCAGGGTATTTCAAACCAATTCTCTCCATCGGTTTATCAAAGCGAGAGAAAAATTATCTTGGGAATCGATACGACCTCATTAATTATTTAAAGCACAATCCTCGTAACACCAGAATCATGATTATCGCCTCACTCAAAGATCATTACGCGAATTCGGCTGCTCAGCAATTTATGCAGAGCGCAAATTCTTTGATCCCCATTAAATATGTTCAAATTCCAAAAGGGGGCCACAACATTGGAGTGTGGAAGCCCTTTGTCTCTACCGGTTTCCTTTGGATTAGCGGGGTAAATGACCTCTCAACTCCGGTTGCTAATCCAGCTCCTAGCGCGAGCGGAATCCAGAGATAAATTTCTCGGCTCGAAGCGCTGCCCAACCAACTTTTGGAAGATCTGCAGCGCGAGGATAGAGGACGTAACGAGTCTCCCAACCTGGCTGAAATTTCGCATTGAAGCGATATAGGGACTCAACTTGGAAGAAGTTTGAGGAGAACCTAATGAGATTTCGCATTCCGCGAGTGATAGGACCAGCGCTGATCTTGTCGGCGCGTTCAAAGAGTGATCTAAAGGCGGCAAAGTTAAGAGAGACATGAGCCAAATTATTTGCGCGCGCATACTCCACTGTTTCGACGATCATCAATTCATTGACACCAGGATCAGTTCCACGCTCTCTCTGCATACGGTCGAGTGATAGGCCATTTGTGGTCCATGGAACGTAATAGAGCAGACCTTTTATCTCATTGTTCAACCAAGCTATGGTGATGTAGGTATCAGGGTCGAAATCTTCACCAAAGCGATCCATCGACATGGAAAAACCGCGCTCGGCAACTCCGTAACGCCATTCGTGTCCCAACTTACGAAGTTGACTCCGCGTATCGGTATCAAGTTCCGACCATTTGTGAGTGGTGCATGAGTAGCCCTTGCGCTTGATTCGGTTCACCATCTGGCGCACATTTGCCATGGGGCGACCCTCAAGAGTGAAATCCTTGACCTCGATAATCGCTTCATCTCCGATATCGATCGCGATCATCCCGGCATGCTCCACCCAGACTTCGCCGCCACGGTCACTGCAACCCATCACCGCTGGAGTCCAGGCATGTTCATCGGCAATCTTCATGAACTCAGCAATTGCCTCTGGCCAGAGGCTGTACTCACCGAAGGGATCACCACTAGCAAGCATGACACCACCCTGCACTCGGTAAGCAATTCCTGCGTTGCGATTTGAAGCCCATACGACGCTCTTATCGCGTCTGGTCGCGAAGTAGCCGAGAGAATCTTGTTCTAGATCATGTCTGATCAACTTACGAACCTGATCCATATCTTCATCGGACATCTTGGGGATAGGTTTGACTCGGCGGAAATAGAGCCAGAGCGGAACGATGAGGGTGAAGACACCAAATGTTCCCAGAGTAAATGCGATGAGATCGGAAGAGCGCTCCGATGTAAATTTAATTGGACCAGTGATTCCAATGAATCCTTCAACGATAAAGAGGAAGATATTTTTGTAAGAAGGTGACCCGATGATCTCGTAGTTGCTACGGAATTTCAGGAGTAACAAACTGGCGAGAAATAGGACGACGACGGCTATTCCAAATCCAATAAGCGGCTGCATCCTGGTGCTGGGATCAGATTTTGCGTAGAAAGATTTATGAAATACCAGCAGTAGGGCGATGCTGCCTAGTGAGAGAGCAATTTGGAGCGGATGATGGTTAGTTCTAAAAAGTTCTGTCGCCAAATTAACGCAGAGGATGATGAGGGCAAGTATCCAGGCGCGACGTTTGCGTCTCGAAAGTCCGCGAGCCAAGATCATCAATACAAGACCGGTAAAGATCGCAGTAGCTAGAGCGGTTCCGTTGAGGAAGACAGGTATTACGTGATCAAGTTTGTGTACTGGTGTTCGAAATTTGCGAGAGACGTTAGCAAGTATGTCGAAGAGGCCAACTAGAAAAGTTAGTCGACCAATCCAGACGGGCACCCAGCGTTGAGATTTCATTATCTAAATACTCCCGTATGTCCGAGTGAGTAACGACCAGGCTGTGGATAGAAGGATAGGCCGTGTGGTTCCTTACCCACTGGAATGCTGCGCAGATATTTTCCGTGGACGATATCAAAGACGTAAACCACGTTGTTATACCGACCCGAGACCCAGAACTGGGTTCCATCGGCGGAGATACTTCCCATATCGGGAGAGCCCCCGTTCGGGATCTTCCATTTTGCAACGATCTTATTATCCGAAAAGCGCAGCACCGAAACGCTGCCTTCACCTCGGTTGGAGATTAAAAGGTACTTTGAATCACGAGTTACATAAAGTCCGTGGGCCTCAACGCCGGTATGAATTAGTGAGACCTTGCCAAAGTGATCGGCGGGCATAACCCAGACGCCGTTCTCCATCATGTCTGCGATATAGAAAGTTTTGCCATCAGGTGAAATTTTTACATCTTGCGGAGTGGGTGCATCAGCGGCATTCATATGTTGATACGTTGGAAGAAATTTCCCATTTAAATATGTTGATGGAAGTTTGAAGTAGCTGACGACCTTCATTTGCGCGGTATTTACCAGAATCAGAGTTCCAGAGAACTCGCATGAAGCGACAAAGAAGTTGCCATCTGCAGTGAAATCAGCATGGTTGAGGCCCTCACAAGAGACATGGACAATTTTCTTGATTGCCATTGTGTGAGGATCGCGGAAGACCATCTCTTTATCTGCCTCGGCCATGACAATGGCGTACTTTCCATTTGGCGTGAAGTAGAGATTGTATGGATCGTGTACGTAGATTGATTTTCCTGGTAGTCCGGTCTTCGGATCGATGGGCGTTAGATGATTTCCCTCATCATCATTGACCCACAAGGTTTTAAGGTCCCAGGATGGAACAACATGTTGTGGCCCTTTAGGAACAGAGAAAGTGCGAATGACTTTGAAGGTTTTAGGATCTATCTCGGTCACAGTGTTGCCGGTATGGTTTGGAACGTACACCCGCTCTGGGAAGTTGGCTACGACAGGACTGAAATTGTTCGGTCCATCGGCGGCGTAAATATTGTTCGGATCAGTGACAGGCGGCATGCCAGCTAATGGAGTCGCCGCTTGCACGTTAAATGGAATAGCGATTGCTACCAGCGCAAGAATTACGGCGGATTTCTTCATTGTTATGCTCCAAGCAATGTGGTGAGCGTGACGGGAGTTAGCCCCTTAGCGTGTATATTTTCAAGCAGAGTCGGCATGGCATCAATCGTGTCTTGGTGTCCAAAGTGCATGCTCACGATGCTTCCATTTTTTATTGACTTACTGATGTCCGCTAACACAATTCGCTTCCCGACATCTTGATAATCGTGTGAGTCGACATCGTAAGCAATACATTGGTTGTAACCATATTTCAGGGCAGCCTTACGGATGATTGCGTTTGAGTATTGCGTGCCCGACGGGCGAAACCACTTTCCGTGATTGCCAATTAATTTCTTAAGCTCGGCGGCGCAACCTGCGATCTCTGCATCAACTTGCTTAGCGTTTAGAGTCTTCATTTGGTAATGATTCATGGTGTGGTTTCCCAAGTCATATCCGGCGTCAAGCATCTGCTTAGCCACGGTGGGATAGCCCTGCAGCCATTTTCCGATGGCAAATACTGAAACTGGTGTTGAACCGCTCTTAAATATTGAAAGGAGTTTCTGCACCATCGCTGGATCGCCAGCACCATGAAAAGTTAGTGCCACCTGTGGTTTCTTCCGCGAACCATGTGCAATATCAGGGTTGGCAGCGTTCGCGGTATCCGTCTCAAATTCAAGGTCCGAAATGCCCGAAATAAGTGTCGCTCCAGCAACTACTGCGCTATTTCTGAGAAATCGACGTCGATCGAGGGTCACGGCCTAAGGATACTTCCTGCGTTGCGCAGCACGGTTATGCCGTGAGTTGCTACTGTAAGGGAAGCACTCAGTCATGCGCCTTCCGGCGTGGGAAGCGTCGTGACAAGTGACCTAGGGCATACAGGGGGTAAAACCTTGAGCGAAGATGAAGACAATGGCTTGGATGACATCGTCACCGAAGAGATGTTGTGGGAGCGCATTCCTGAAACCACCGGTCTAGAACGTGCCAATACTTATTACGAGTTGAGCGCTCGAATTTACGCTCGCGGCCAGTACGACGAGGCGCTTGCGCTCGCCGAGACCGCTCGGGATATCTACACCGAGTTGGGAGCGGTGGCCCCTGCTGACGGTTTAGCTCAGGCTTATTCCGCAATTGGCTACAACCTCAATCAGCTCAAGCGAAACTCTGAGGCAGCTACAGCGATGAGCAAGGCAGTTGATCTCTTGCGTGAATCGAAATCGCCTTTAGCGATCGACTTAGCCTGCACCCTTGGTGAGTGGTGTTTTGGCGCCAAGGATTATGAGAAGACGATTGAGTGCATGCGCGAATGCGTCCAAGAGCATTTAGTAGATGGCAATGAATCCGGTGCGGCTAACGACCTACATCTGATCGGCTGTGCCCACCGTGAACTCGGTCAACACGAGAAATCACTTGAAGCATTTCGTGAGGCTCGTGCCCTATTCAAGAGCCTCAAAGAGGTTATCAATGTGGCTCGTTGCGATCAGAAGATTGCGCATGCGTTGGTCGAGCTTGGACTTGGTGAGGAAGCGCTCATTGCTGCGCAGAAATCTCTCGACGTCTTTGTCACCGCCCATGATCATCGCCGGGAGACCTATTCACTCCTTGAGGTTGGTAAGGCGCAGATTCTGACGGGTCAAGAGCAGGATGGCCTTGATACCTTAGAGCGCGTGCTTGAAATTGCCACTGAGAGTGAGTGGAAAGATTTCGAATTCATTGTCGAGATAGAGCGCCACATTGCAGGAGTTCTACGTCAGCTGGGTCGACTAGATGAAGCCGATGAGATCGAACGCCGACTAACCTCCGTCACTGAGGTAATTGAGGACGAATAAGTTAGAGATTCGGATTTAGATGCTGCATCGCCCAGGCGTACATCGCTATGGCACCTGCAGCTGAGGCGTTCATAGAGCGCGTAGATCCATACTGTGCAATCGCCAGAACCACCGAGCAGATTGCTACCGCTTCATCCGACATTCCGGCACCTTCTTGGCCAAAGAAGAGGACGCATTTTTCGGGAAGTTGATAATTTTCTAGTTGTTGTGAGACCAGAAGATTGTCGATACCGATGATCGGAACATCATGCTCTTGGCACCATGTCGCAAAGTCGGCGACGGTTGGATGGTGCAGCACATGTAGATATTTATCTGTCACCATGGCGCCGCGTCGATTCCAGTCCCGCTTACC
>CAIMBV010000242.1 GCA_903839355.1 uncultured Actinomycetes bacterium | reverse complement strand
AGTGAGAGATGAGGCTTGAGTTGGATCATCGAGAGTGAAGGTAACGGTCGAACCTTTCACAGATTTGATAGTTCCAGTGATTCGCGTTCCGCCACCAAAGCCACCCGCGGCAGCGCCGGTGCCAGTGCCACCACCTGTGCCGCCACCAAATCCACCGCCTCCAGCAAATGCTGCACGCAGTGATGCAAAGGTAGATGCTCCGGCTGTTGTGGTTGTCTTGGTCGCTTCGTAATGGCCGTACCACGTACCGACCGAGAGTAGCCCTACGATCACAAAAAGAAGGCCTAATCCCTTTGTGTATTTATTGGTCCATTGGAAGGTTCCCTTGGCTAGCTCCTCTTTGAGGTTGTCCTCAACTTCGGTTGCAAAGAGATCAAACTTGGGTGCATCAGAAGGCTCTGGATTTGCAGAGTTGATTGGGATTGTTTCATCATTCATAGCGAAGTGCCTCGATTGGTCGTAGTGATGCGGCGCGTGATGCTGGGTAGCCACCGAAGAAGACACCGATCAAGATGCTTACTCCGAAGGCCAAGAAGACAGATGCGGGAACGATGACTGGCTTAGTTCCGGCGATGGTGAAGTGGCTGCCTACAAATCCGGCAATCACTCCAAGGACCCCGCCTAAGAGCGACAATATCGTTGCTTCGATCAGGAACTGACTCAAAATTGCACCCTTAGGAGCTCCAATAGCTTTGCGGATACCGATTTCTCGAGTTCGTTCGATGACCGTTACCAACATGATGTTGGTGATTCCGATTCCACCCACCAGAAGAGAGATTGCTGCAACCATGCCGAGCAGCGTTGTGAATGTCTGAGAACTTGTTGATGCGGTAGTAAGAAGCGAAGCCTGATTGAAGACGCTGAAATCAGCTGTCTTACGACCTGTTATTCCATGGCGAGCATCCAAAATTGCCGTTAGCTCAGCCTGGGCTGCGCTCGTGGTGGTCGATTTCGTTGCCTCTACCAAGATATCTGTCAATGGTTGATTTCCGGTGATGGTGTTCTCCATCGTTGTGATCGGGATCAATACCAAACTGTCACCATCCTGGAATCCAGAAGATCCTTTGACGGTGGTCAATCCGATGACGGTAAATTGAATTCCAGAACATCGCATCGTCTGTCCGATCGGATTTTGAGTTCCGAAAAGGGCGGTCGCTGTGGTTTGACCGATCAGGGCGACGCGTCGAGCTTGGGTCACATCCTCATTGGTGAAATACGAACCAGATTGAATTGAGGTGTTACTCGCCTCGTAATAGGCGGGCCAGGTTCCGTAGAAGGTTGAAGGCGTAGTGGTATTTGCTCCAACAACACATGTCCCGTTAGTAGAGGCGATGGGCGCTACCTGTTTGATGTCGGGTGCTTGGGTCTTATCAGTCAAAGCGACGGTATCAAGAATTGTCAGAGGTTTGACGGTACTGGCGCTAGCGCGAGCACGAAAGCCAAATCCCTGCCCACCAGATCTAACTTGCAGCGAGTTAGTTCCCAAACGATCTAGAGAAGCTTGAATCGCCTTGCTTGAGCCGTTACCAACGGCAAGCAGGATGATCACAGATGCGACACCAATTGTGATGCCTAAAACGGTCAACGCCGTCCGCAACCGATTGATAAAGAGCCCGCGGAAAGCGAAACGCAAGATTTCAAATGCACTCATGCGACGCGCTCCTTATTGAGTTCATCGCTGATGATCTTGCCGTCACGCATACGAACGATCCGCTTAGCACGATGTGCAACATCATCTTCGTGGGTGATGACTACAACAGTTCGTCCCGCCGCATTGATCTGGTCAAAGAGGTTCAGTAAGTCCGCGGTCGACTTGGAATCGAGCGCTCCAGTTGGTTCATCGGCTAACAGAAGTGCTGGACGAGTGGCAAGGGCACGAGCCACCGCAACTCTTTGCTGTTGTCCTCCAGATAGCTCCGTCGGCTCATGATTGATGCGGTCTGCCAGACCTACTACATCAAGGGCAACCAGGGCACGTTCACGACGCTCCTTAGGTTTGATTCCTTGATAAGCCATCGGCAACTCGACATTTGCAATAGCGGTGGTGCGCGGAATCAGGTTGAAGGATTGGAAGATGAAACCAATCTTTCTTCCGCGCACGATCGAAAGGTGAATCTCATCCATGGATGAAATCTCGATACCGTCGAGGAAATATTGACCGCTCGTCATTACATCAAGTGCTCCAAGGATGTTCATCAGTGTCGATTTACCCGAGCCCGAGGGACCCATGATCGCGACATATTCGCCCGCCTCAATGGTCAAACTCACCCCATTGAGTGCGAAGATTGATGCATCCCCGACCCCGTAACGCTTAACCGCGTCGCGGACTTCGATAACGGGTTGCTTATCAACCACCGAATCCACCGCCTCCGGTACGTCCACCAGCGAATCCACCGCCACCGAGGCCAGCGCCTCCAAGAGTCGATGGAACGCCAGTTAACGACGAAGATGTACTTACAACTGATGGAAGTGCAACCGTGTCGCCGACCTTGAGGCCGGAGAGGATCTCATCCGCAGAGTCACCCACGATGCCGACCAAGACTGGGGTTAGGGTTTGAACTTGCTTACCCTTAACCGTAGTAACGATGTTAACGAAACTGCTAGTTCCACGAGTTGTAACAGCTCGCGAGGTTACAGCGATCGCATTAGGTGAATCGGCAACAATTACAGTTGCGGTAGCGGTCATTCCTGGCTTCAAGCCAGCAACTTTGCCGGTCAACTGGAATGTGACGGTGTAAGTGGTCGCACCGCTGGAAGTTGTAGGAAGCAGAGCCACGTTTGAAACCTTAGCCACGCCTGTTGCGTTAGGAAGTGCCGTAAAGGCTATCGATGCATCTTGGCCGACGGCGATCTTGGCAACGTCAGATTCCGAGAATCCAGCAGTCACTTGTAGTCCACCAACGTCAGTCAAGACAATGAAGCCAGTAGCCTCGGTAGACCCATTAGTAGGAGTCGTATTAGGACTAATAGTGGAACCAATCAAGGTATTGGAGATTGATGCCACCTTTCCAGCGACAGGTGTGATAACTGAAGCACCTGCTAAGTTCTTCTGCGCCGTTGCAAGATTTGCTTGGGCGACAGTGACTTGGGCCTGATCTACTGAAATAGTTGTGGCAGAAGTAGAGCTACTATTTTGCAGCTGATACAACTTGAGCGCTGATTGAGCAGAGTCGATAGCTTGTTGAGCGCTTGCGAGAGTCTGATCGTTCTTCTTAACATCAAGCGCTTGAGTAGCCTGCGCATCATCGTATGCCTGTTGGTCAGATGCAATTGTCTGAGCATCTTTAGCGAGATTCTGCTGCTGGGTAATAAGCGCATTGTTATAAGCGGTTTGAGCACTTACCACCGCATTATTATCTTGAATCAAAGTGGTGCAGTTTGCATTAATGGTGTTAATGCTTTCACAGTAACTCAGCGTGATTCCATTTGGACCATAGAGTCCTTCATAATTGTTGTACGTCAATTGCGCGCTGGTCAGAGAATTCTTGGCGCT
>CAIMBV010000241.1 GCA_903839355.1 uncultured Actinomycetes bacterium | reverse complement strand
ATTCCGGTCGTCACGATGTACCCCAACATGACTAATGCAACTACTCCGCCAAGGCGGTAGGTGACTTTGCCGATTGGACTCTCTTTCCACGCATCACTTGGCTCCGCGGCAAAGAGCGGAAGCATCTTGAGAATGAATCCAGGAATTCCCAGCAACACAAATGCGGTCAAGACATATCCGGTAGCGCTTTGGGGGTACCAATTCAAAACTCTGGCAATTAAGAACCCGGCAAGGGTCATCGTGATCATCTCGATGATTCCCTTAGGAATCCACCGCGAAATTGCCTGTGACTTAGGTAGCCGTTCATTGAAGAGCGAAAGGATGAGCGGAACAGTAAATATCGCTAAGCCGATCCATAGTGAGGGGCTAGGACCTAAGAATGGTTCTGCGACCAAGAGAAAGACGGCTATTTGAACCACTATCCGTACGCCATATTGCTTCAAAGATTGATCGCGATAAGTTGGTTCGATCGCAGACATATGCCCTGGAAAGAGGTACGAAGAGAAGTCTTCTAGGCCATATCGAATGATCACTAATACTCCAGCTATCACTCCGAGAGCATGAGCGTGAGCGGTAATTGGAAGTTGCAACCCTGATAGGCCCGAGAGTCCGAGAATGATCTGTTTAACAACCCATCCCGTTAACAGACTTGCAACGAGGTAGTCAGCGGTTCTCTCCCAGTAGCTAGCGAAATTGTCGGTCGTGCGCCGCAGCGGCCTAAATACGCTCGCAAGCAATATTGGACTAAAGCCAATAAGTGAGATTCCCATCAAGGTAAGAAATTCTGACAAGTTGGTCACGTGACCGGTCACGAGTGATAGGACTCCAAAGGCAAGTACCGCAAGAACGCCGGCCAAAGAATCAAAGATCCCTATAACAAGAAGGGTCACGATGA
Organism: uncultured Actinomycetes bacterium; assembly: GCA_903839355.1. GTDB lineage: Bacteria > Actinomycetota > Actinomycetes > Nanopelagicales > Nanopelagicaceae > PALSA-747. Next base: position 1,620 of record CAIMBV010000241.1, on the reverse strand, counting down.
ATGCATAAGAAGGCGGCATAGCTTGGAAATGGACACTCTTTGCAGCAAAGAATCCCACGCCTATTGCCAATGGATAAACCAAATGTGCGATGCGCTGGAAGGTCGCTCTTAAGTAGTTTCCATCCGAAAGGATCCGTGAGGCAAGCGGGGATGCTGCGGAGGTGCGAGTTGAAAGCGCCGTTAATTTTGTTCCCGCGACTCCAGTTTTACTCTGTTTCGCTCTTAACTTATCTCCCGGTCCAGATAAAACGGTGGTCAGGAGCAATCCGCCTTTTGCTACCTGCGATAAATATCCCTGCTGCTTAGAAGAAGTTGGTGCAGGAGATTTCCCAAGTGCAATTTTTGCGGTCGAGGCAACCGTGATCGCAGCTAGTGATGCAATGACTAGATCAGTGGTCTTCTTTGGTTCTGAGCGAGGATTGTAAGAAGGCAATTTTGTGCGGAGGGTTATCGAATTCAGAGTTGCCTGGGAGACCATAACGGTGGCGTCGGGACACTTATTATCCCAATTAATATCTCCATTTAAAGTTTTGCAAAAGTAGAAGACCTTTTCATTCGCCTTACTGTCAGCGCCAATAACCGAAACCGATATTGACTGAAATCCTGGATCTAAGTTATCTGGAATGAGAAGGCTCAACTCCTCTTGAGTCGAGGTCGCCGATGCTGCATAGAGAGTTATCGGAGGTTGACTTGCCTGAGCAGAACTTAAGAGCAATCCAAACGCGGGGGCCAGAAGCAGAACCACAAGAATTCGCCTAACCATGCGAGACCTTCTGCAACACAATTTTAATGTGATCCCCAATCAGAATATTTTGCAGTTTTAAATGCACGGTCTCACCCTGAGGTCCAATAAAAATCGTGCCTGCTGAAAAATCTAATAGTGCGGTGAAGAGGATTTGAGGTGGCCCTGCGTTGACGGTTAGAACGGGGCTTGTTGTAAATGAATTACTTGGAATTCCAACCTGACCAATCAAGCCTGGTGTTGGGGTCAACTTCTTTGTTGGTGATGGTGACGGTTTTGACTTGGCGGTGGATTGTGGAGATGGCATGGGTACCGGAAGCGTTGACGGTATCTGTGTTGGTGAAGGTATCGGTGTAGCTGTATCGATACGTGCAGCTAATGGCGAGATTGATGGGGTTGGAACTACTGAGGGAATTGGAGTGGGGGGCTCGGAAGGTGATGGTGGTAGTGGTGGTGTGAGAGTCGGTGTGGGAGATGGGGTCGGCCTCGCAATTTCACTGGGAGTGGGGGTTGGGGTTGGAGGAAGAATCGGAACAAAAATCGGAGTGGGTGTGGGAGTGGGTGTGGGCGTGGGAGTTGGGGTAGGTGTGGGCGTGGGAGTTGGGGTAGGTGTTGGCGTTGGCGTTGGAGTGGGTGTTGGAGTGGGCGTTGGCGTCGGCGCCACTACAGGCGCAGTGAGTGAATCGAAGATGAGTGAACTATTCGCCCCAAGAGTTACCGCCCCTTGGCACAAGAGCGAGCCGCGAATAATTGCGTTGGCACCGACCGTCGCGGCAGATACAACTAAGAAATTTCCTGGCAGATCCGCGCCTGCTCCGATTGTGAGAGCACTTCCAACTAACCAAAAGACATTGCGTTCCTGAGCCCCATTGACGAGT
>CAIMBV010000240.1 GCA_903839355.1 uncultured Actinomycetes bacterium | reverse complement strand
TAGACCCATTTGCCATTGGGGATCCTTGTATCGAAGAATATGCGTCCAGCCACGTAAGTAATGGTTGCAACAGCCTTTCCAGCCCCCTCATCATCTGGGTCCGCGCCGCCACCAAGGGAGGCCTCATTATCAGGCTCTTGCACCTCTTTGACAAGCTTATAATCTAATGTCTGGCTAGTGTCGTTATTCACCAAGCGGTACCAAGCGCGATCGAATTCACCTTAGGAGCCTCTCTTGAGCGCCTCTGGTGCCACCTTCACAGTCAGAAGAATCATCTTGACCCCACTGTATTGCTTCTGGTTCGTGCTGAGCGAGCTGGCGGAGTTTTTGTTTGTAAGGGCACTGGCTTTGTGGATGTTCTTTGGCACCAGGCTGGTCAAGTTGATATGGACTCGCTTGTCATCGTTGATCTTTAGCCTCGGCTCTCTGAAATCGTCCTCATAAGCAAGAGCTTCTTGGCCCTTGCGCTTATAGCTCTTGGAAAAGGGGTTGACTCGCGCTTTCACCTCTCCCTTAAGGTTCATTATCACTACCTCAGGATAGTACTTAGACTTCATTGACTTATAGAAAGGGTCATCAGCTACCTGGAAAGCCAGTTTGCTCATGCCGCCGAGCTCGAAGGTGAAGAATGGCATTTCCTCATACACAACAGGGTTCTGCTTGAGGACCGACCACTCCTCATTGCCTCCTTCTAACGTCTCAGTTTCGATTGCCTAGATGTATGCATCGAATTTCTCCTTCTCCTCATTCTCGAACTGCTACAGATTCCCACTTATCACCCTCAGGTACTTTCTTGAGAAAGGTGTGATGATTGACTTTTGCTTGGTCATGAATAGGAAGTGGACCTGGCGTGTGGAGGTTGACTCGACCATACGAATGCGTTCCCTCTTGGCCGCCGTTAGGGCCATAGTCTTCTTGATGGGCTCCTTGGTCTTTTCTAGGACCACAAGCTACTCTCCCACGATGCCAACTGGGGCAACGATTAACTCTTCTACTTTGGCCGTCTTGGTAAACTCTTCAGTCACCTTCTTGAAGAGCCAGTCCTTGTATGTGATCTAGAGCTGGTCTTCGAAGCGGCTGCGCCAGTGATGCCCTGCCGCCAGCGATTGCATGCTGTTGATGAAGTTTGATGCAAGGAAGCCTCTAGCCATGTTGAGGCACTAAATCTTTTGCATGGTGCGGACCTGCTGCTCTCTCCTCTGCCTCGCTGCCTTGAGGGCCTTGTTCTTGGCCTTAATGCGGGCGATCTCCCGCTTAACTTCCTGCTCCCAACCGTCGCGCTCATCGGTTAGCCTTTTGTATGCTTCGTCCTTGTAGCGGCGGATCTCATCAAGCTCGGTTTCCTCCTCAACTTCGAGAAGCGCCTGCTCAACGGTCTTCGACAGAAGTACGTTGAGGATCGGTTAGACTTCGGTATCGTAGTCAAACAGATCGTAGTCTTCAATCTGTGTGATCTTGTCAATGCCTGTCTTTTTAGGCACGTATGGGGGAGTCGGTGGCCTTGGCACGAAGTCGTCAGTTTGGACTCTCACCTCGGTCTCCTCGGGCCTTCTAGGTTTGTTTTGCTCGGTCAGGAAGTATGTAAGGTCCACCTCGATGCGGGCAGGTGGTCCCGGTCTCAGCTCGTACGGAGATATCTTGTTCTTAGCCTTCTTGAACTCGACGAGCTGCGTCTTGATCATCTCGACCTTCTTTTTCTCTCGCTCGGCCTTGATGCGCAACTCCTCTTTTTGCATAGGCGTTAGATTTTATTTCAGAAGATTCATGTTGTAGGTGTTGCCTCGGAAGACGCGTTTATCGTACATGATGTTGAAGCCAGGAGCTTCGTCATCGAGGGCGCCGACAGCGGCGATATCGTCAACGCCACTTAGGGCGCTGGCGTTATACTTGCTTTTGTTCTTCACCACCTTGGGTTGTGCTCCTTAGAACGTCTGAGACATTTTTGCTGATAAGTTACTATATTAATTTTATTTCAGGTTTTTAACGAGCGTATGC
>CAIMBV010000239.1 GCA_903839355.1 uncultured Actinomycetes bacterium | reverse complement strand
GCACAGGTCACCCCATGGAACTATCCAATGATGATGGCTGTCTGGAAGTGGGCTCCCGCCATCGCTGCAGGAAATACCGTTGTTTTGAAGCCAAGTGATACGACGCCAGCCTCAACAGTATTTATGGCGGAAGTTATGTCGGAGTTCCTACCTGCTGGTGTCTTCAACGTTGTCACAGGTGATCGCGACACGGGTCGTTTATTAGTCGAACATAAGATTCCAGCGATGGTCTCCATCACTGGTTCAGTTCGCGCCGGTATGGAAGTCGCCCAATCAGCCAGCAGTGATTTAAAGCGTGTGCACCTGGAACTCGGCGGTAAAGCTCCTGTTGTCGTATTTGCTGATGCTGATCTAGAAGCCGCCGCAGCTGCAATCGCTCTCGCGGGTTATTTCAATGCCGGACAAGATTGCACAGCAGCAACCCGCGTATTGGTTGAAGATAAAGTTTACGAAAAATTTGTAGCGCTTCTTGCAGAACAAGCTACTAACGAAGTTAAGACTGGTGCTCCTGGTGAAGATGTTCTCTATGGTCCGCTCAATAACGCAAACCAATTAGCTCGTGTAAAAGGATTCATCGATCGGGCACCTAATCATGCTGAAATCGTTGCTGGTGGTTCAGTTGTAGATCGCGCCGGATACTTCTTTACTCCGACTGTGATTGCAGGAGTTCAGCAAGATGATGAACTTGCTCAAAGTGAGATCTTCGGACCAGTCATCACCGTCCAAAAGTTCAGCGACGAGGCGCAGGCAATTAAGTTTGCCAATGGCGTTCCTTATGGACTCGCATCAAGCGTCTGGACCTCAAACCATGGTCGCGCAATGCGCTTATCTAAGGCTTTGGACTTTGGCGTGGTCTGGATTAACACCCATATTCCATTTGTTTCAGAGATGCCTCACGGCGGCTTCAAACACTCGGGATATGGCAAGGATTTGTCTGCCTATGGCTTCGAGGATTACACCCGGATCAAGCACGTGATGACCAACCTCAACGGGTAGGGTTTCGGCATGGAAAATCGTTTTCCCATCTTTGATGTCTGGCCTGCGGTTATATATGGCGAGGAGCTGATCCCAGCTAAAGCTATCGCCAATGAGTCGCTCAATGTGCGTGCCACAGTTATTCGCGAAGGCCATGACAAGTTAGTTGTTGAAGCTGTGCTGGTTGATCCGCAAGGCATAGAAGTAAACCGCGTGGGTATGCGGGAATATTGGCCGGGTACCGATCGATATGAGGCAGAACTTCGCCCAACTTCCATTGGTGTCTGGCACTTTTACATTGAGGCACTGAGCGAGGATCGCACCCTTGCATCGCAATCATCGCTCTACCCAATTTATGCCGAACCTACCCGAGCACTTGTTGGCGCCTGGTATGAGTTCTTTCCGCGCAGCGAGGGTGCTGTTCGCAAGGCCGATGGCACAGTGGTAAGCGGCACTTTTAAGACAGCAGAGAAATCTTTACAACGTGTAGCGGATATGAAATTTGATGTCCTCTACCTCCCGCCGATTCATCCCATCGGTTACTCGTATCGCAAAGGTCGCAATAACACTTTAACTCCTACAGCAACTGATCCTGGAGTACCTTGGGCGATCGGCAATGCAGATGGGGGCCACGACAGCATCAATCCTGAACTTGGCACCATGAAAGATTTTGAAAATTTTGTGAAGGCCGCTGCAAAACTCAACATTGAAATTGCTATGGACTTTGCCTTGCAATGCTCCCCAGATCATCCATGGGCCAAGGACCATCGTGAATGGTTCACGATTCGTCCCGATGGAACAATCGCCTACGCCGAAAATCCGCCTAAGAAATATCAGGATATTTATCCGATCAACTTTGATAAGGATTATCAGGGCATGCTCGATGAGTCCTATCGAGTTCTCTCGCTCTGGATCTCAAAGGGCGTAAAGATTTTTCGCGTCGACAATCCACATACCAAGCCGGTTCAGTTCTGGCACGAGTTGATTACGCGAGTTAATCGCGAGCATCCAGAAGTTGTCTTCTTATCGGAAGCTTTCACGCGTCCTGCGATGATGCACGCACTCGGTAAAGCCGGATTCCAACAGTCATATACATATTTCACCTGGCGTACTACTAAGCACGAACTCACTACTTATGCCACCGAGGTTGCTACAGAGACAAGCGCATTCTTTAGACCGAACTTCTGGGTTAATACTCCAGATATCTTGCCTTTCCATTT
>CAIMBV010000238.1 GCA_903839355.1 uncultured Actinomycetes bacterium | reverse complement strand
CCCCAAAACCCCAAAACCCCGCATCATAACCGTGAAATGGATCGATAAATTATTATATATAAATTCTATTTTAACCATGGGAGCGGAAACTTCTACTCAGATAGATTTAGATGATACCCCTAGGATTTCAGAAGGAACCTTTGTATATGCAGATTTCGACCCTAGGTAGACAGAGAAACCAAGGGGTTACACAAAAGATTTAATGTAAAACTTCATTTTCTCAGATTATTTCCATTAGAAGCTATTCTAATCTGTATGACCCAGATGACTATCTCAGGTCGCCCGCACCGGTCGACAACAATTGCCTCTGGACATACTTTCAAAGAAATCTTTAGAGGATACCCAACCATAGTTTTTTGGGCACGAGAGAAACCGGGACCCCCTACAGATGGTTAACCTTCCGAGAGGCAGGTGAAATGGTCGATTGCATCCACGCAGGGATGCAGGCTTTCAGTAAGTAGGAAGTTGTGTTCTGCCCTGAAAAGGTTATGAACCGCGATAAATGGCGCATGATGGGTTTCTTTTGCGAAAATCGGCAGGAGTACGTGCTTATGGAACTAGCTTGCATAGGAGATTCGATCACGGTGCTTCCCATCCCTACGAGAGCGGCCACAGCCGATGGCTTGACTACAATCCTAAATTAAACTGAGCTTGAGACACTCTGTGTAACAAAGAACACTCTTCCGATGTTATTGGATATCATAGAGTCAAATCGGTAAATACTTCTTCCGCATCTTAGTTACCTGATCAACTTCGATGGAAATTCTGAGGCAGATCGAGCCCGTTTGCGGAAGTTACCTTTCTAACATTTCACTCTTGTTGAGATCATCGATCGAGGCTGGAAGCTTTTAGAAAGTCCACTACATAGAAATATCCCCACCGAAGAGACAGTCCATCTGATAATCTACTCTTCAGGGACCACCGGTGGGCCACCCAAGGCAGCTATGATTACCCACCTAAATATTCTCAGCAGTCTCTCAGGAGGCAAGGCAATGGGCTACACTTTTAGTGAGGAGGACGTCTATCTCTCATACGTCCCACTTTCTCACATCCAGGAGCAGATAGTCCTAGCAACTTGCCTTGTCTTCGGCATTTAGATCGGATATCCACGTTTTGCCGGAGATGCAAGGAAGGGTCCAAATCCGCAAATGTTCCTGGAAGACATGAGGGAGCTCAAACCAACGATGTTTGGATCATTCCCACTACTCTATAATAAGATCTTCAGGAACGTCATGAACAGGATATCTAACGAGAGCTCAGTGACATAATACATTTTCAAAATGGCTGTGACGACGAAAGTTGCAAACTTAGCTGCGACAGGTTCAAGAAGGCATTACGGATACGATTGGATCATATTTAAGAAAGTTAAAGAGACTTTAGGAGGCAGAATTAGGCTGCTGATATCAGGTGGAGCGCCTCTAGCTCAAGAGGTTAAGAACTTCCTCACAGTTGCATTCTCATGTCCTGTTTTAGAAGCTTACGGTATCACTGAGTGCGCCGGTAGTGTAGCGTCCACTTCAAGATGGGAGTGGCGCGCAGGCGTGGTGGGCGGGCCCCTGCCATGTCTGAAGATGAAGTTGCGCGACCTGCCCGAGCTGGGATACCTGAGCACGGACTCGCCCCCGCGCGGCGAGGTGTGCGTGAAGGGGCTCTCGGTGTTCAAGGGTTACTTCCGCAACCCCTCGCTGACTGCTTAAGTGCTCGATAAGGACGGCTGGCTTCACTTAGGTGATGTGGCAACAATCCTTCCCAATGGGTGCCTGCAGATTATAGATAGAGTCAGCAGCGTCGTCAAGCTTTAACATGGACTTTTCGTGGCCCCCTCCTTCCTCGAGAACATCTTCGCCCAGTCGCAGGCAGTCGCGCAGGCCTTCGTGTCGGCCGCGCCAACGCGCGAGTTCGTCGTCGCCGTCCTCGTCCCCGAGAAGGAATACCTCCTCCGCCGGCTCGCCGAGGCCGAGAGCGCGCCCATCGAGTCCTACCTTGCTCTTAACTAGGCGCAGTACTAGAACCTTCTCGATAACAACACTACAGTTGAGGAGATCTTCAGTGCAGAACTAAAAATTAAGGAGGATGAATTCAACCTTTCAGAATATGAACGCGTAAGTGAAGGCCGCTTCCATCTCACCTCGAAGGCTTTCTCTGTTGGTGATGCTCCTGACCCCATCGATATATAATCTGCCCCAATATTGACTCACTCAATGAAGATTAAAAGATAAGAGGCAGACAAGTACTTCAACCCGCAAATAAACGAAGTCCTTCTAAAGCTTTCAGAGGGTGAAACTACAAGTGAAGGCTCGTCTATTAACGTTCCTTTCTGACTAACCTATACTTTTTACATTCCTTAAATGCTAGAGGGTTTTTGGGGTTTTGGGGTTTGCTGTGTTCTGTGTGGGGGGGGGTGCTGGGATG
>CAIMBV010000237.1 GCA_903839355.1 uncultured Actinomycetes bacterium | reverse complement strand
CTCCCTGTTGGGTATCAAAATCAAAGTTAAGTACCCGATGCGCTTTTTGACCGCAATCTCGGTCACTCTGACAGGCTACCTACTGCTTCTGGCTCGACCCGCTCCATTACTTCTCCTCGCCTTCGGCGCATTCTTATGGGGTATCACCTTGGATCTATGGGGCGCGCTCTGGGGTACCGCATTTCAACTCACGATTCCGAGAGAGGCGCTATCTAGGGCTTCTGCCTTCGATGGAATGGGCACCTTGCTATTACGGCCTGTAGGGCTGGCAATGGCCGCTCCCTTGGCCGCCGTGCTTGGAGTGAGCCACACGATCACTATATTTGCCGCAATCTCGCTCATCTTCATTCTGGGAATGTTGGCGATCCCCGCGGTCTGGCAGATGAAGTTGCCAGATGCTCTCTCAGAAAACTCCTAGCAAGTATTGATAATTTTCTAGGACGCCGAGGCTTCAATTAGGCATTGGAATTTTGAGGGAAATTTCATCGTAAAGGGGAATTCAATGTCCACGCTACAAAAGATCAATGGATTAAGCACAATCTCCAAGCTGGTTATTGGCTTTATTGCAGGAGCTACCTTGATTGGTGGAGTAGCTACTGCCGCAAATAGCCTGACAAGTACTAGTGTTGTAACAGCCTGCGCCGATAACACCACAGGTGCGTTATATGCCAGCACCACAGGGGTCTGCACTGGAAACAGGACTGCAGTTAGCGTTGGTAACGGTTCGCTTAAAAACGTTGTTGCCAAGGTTGAGCCAGCGGTTGTTACGGTTAATGTAAATGCAGCTGATGGCTCCGGAGATACGGGCTCTGGTTCAGTGATCAAATCTGATTCAACTGGTTCATATATCGTCACCAATAATCACGTCATCGATGCAACCACGGTCCCTGGATCTAGCGACACGATCACGGTCGACCTCAACAATGGAAATACAGTTCCAGCTACTCTGGTTGGACGCGATATCTCATATGATCTCGCTGTTTTGCATATAACCACCCCAAATCTTCCAGTGATTACTATTGGAGATTCAACGAGCATTTCAATCGGTGATCCAGTAATTGCATTTGGATCACCGCTTGGATTATCTGGAACTGTCACATCAGGTATCGTCTCTGCACTTAACCGCCCTGTTGCAACGCAGAGCGAGAATGCCTCAACTCAATCTTATGTAGATGCAATTCAGACTGATGCTGCAATCAATCCAGGTAATTCGGGAGGACCGCTGACTGACTCTCAAGGAAGAATGATTGGTATTAATAGCGCGATCGCATCTGATGTAACCACTGGAACTCAAGCTGGTTCAATCGGATTGGGCTTTGCAATTCCCATGGTGGAGGCGCAACGTACGATCAACGAGATCATTAATAGCCCAACTCATACATCGACTCGCCCAGTTCTAGGTGTCTACTTTGACTCCACCTATACCGGCAAGGGTGCGAAGGTTGGTCAATTGGTCTCGGGTGGTGCCGCTGAGAAGGCAGGAATAACCGTTGGATCGATCATCACCAATATTGGTGGAGTTCGCATTCCGGATGTAGATACTGCAATCGTTCGAATTCGTTCCTATGCTCCAGGAAGCACTGTCTCAATAACAGCAACGCTCCCGAGTGGTGCAAGTAAGACCTACTCCGTCACTCTCGGCTCTGCGCCTTCAAATTCGTAGAATTCATAGGATCACAAATTCGTGACAGACTGTAGGGGATGAATTTACTTAATCTAGAGTCGGTCTCGAAGGCCTTCGATATCCGCCCGCTCCTGGACGGCGTCTCATTGGGCGTCGCCCAGGGCGAGCGGATTGGCATTGTTGGGCGTAATGGCGATGGCAAGAGCACCCTGCTCAAGATAATGGCAGGAGCCTTGGAGCCCGATTCGGGACGAGTGGCCAAATCCAATGCAGTGGCGATCGGCATCTTAAGTCAGGCCGATAACGCCGCCGCTGGATCCACAGTTCGGGAGGTGGTTCTCGGAGATCTGCCGGTCCACGAATGGGCTGGCAATAGCCGAATACGAGAGGTATTGCAGGGGCTCTTTGGTGGTCATAGCGATGACCTACTCGATCGCGCATTCCACTCCCTATCAGGCGGAGAGCGCAGGCGCGTCAATCTCGCAAAATTGTTGGTCGATGATTTAGATCTAATTCTCTTGGATGAACCAACAAACCACCTTGATGTGGAAGGCGTTGCCTGGTTAGCACAACACCTTAAATCGCGCTCTGAGTTGAGCGTTGTGGTTATCACCCACGATCGATGGTTTCTTGATGAAATCTCTGACCAGATCTGGGAGGTGGTCGATGGTCAAGTCTTGGAGTACGAAGGTGGTTACTCTGCATTTGTACTCTCGAAAGCCGAGCGCGCTCGCCAATCCTCCGTAGAAGATAGCAAGCGCAATATGTTGATTCGTAAAGAGTTAGCATGGTTGCGCCGGGGCGCTCCTGCGCGCACATCAAAACCAAAGTTCCGTATAGATGCTGCCAATACTTTGATTGCCAACGAACCTGCGCCGCGTAATGAGGCGGAACTTCTCAACTTTGCATCTAATCGACTTGGTAATACAGTTTATGAAATTCACCAGGCTAGCGCTAAAGCTGGTGAACTCCAGTTGTTGGATGATATTTATTGGAATATCGGTCCGGGAGATCGCATCGGAATCGTCGGAGTCAATGGCGCAGGTAAGACGACTCTCATGAAGATCTTGAGCGGTGAAGGCAAAATCAGTGCGGGCAAGCTCGTCACTGGTGTAACCGTGAAGGCAGCATATCTCTCACAACATTTAGAGGAGTTAGATCCCGCTTGGAGAGTTCTAGAGGCGGTAGAGAAAGTTGCTAATCGAGTGCAACTTGGCAACGGCAAGGAACTCTCGGCTAGCCAACTCTGTGAACGTCTTGGATTCAATAAAGATCAGCAGTGGACGCCAGTGGGAGATTTATCGGGGGGAGAGAGGCGTCGCCTGCAACTCACTCGCCTACTAATGGATAGCCCCAATGTTCTGCTTCTGGATGAACCTACAAATGATTTCGATGTTGAAACATTAACTGCATTGGAGGATCTACTCGATTCATTTGGCGGGACTCTTATTGTCATCTCACACGATCGTTACTTCTTGGAACGTGTCTGCGACACCTTCGTGGGGTTACTTGGAGATCGTTCGCTTCGAGATCTGCCGCGCGGAATTGATGAGTACTTGCAACTCCGTAAAACTGCTAGCCAATCGGTAAGTCAGGCTATTGCCGCTAAGAAAGAGTCAACGGTTTTAGAGCAGAAAGCTCTCAAAAAAGAGTTGTCGCGGTTGGAGAAGCAGATGGAGCGGCGCCAAGCTCGTATTGCAGAAATAGGTGTTGAACTCAGCTCTATTACAACCGATCACGCCAGATTGGTTGAGTTACATACAGAGCAGGAGAATTTGGAGCGAGAGTATGAGGAGTTAGAGCTGGCTTGGTTAGAGCTGAACGTCTCGTAACTGCTGAGCAGATTGCTCTGGCTTTACATCCATGATGAAGGCCCCCATTGCGGATTCACTACCTGCTAAGTACTTGAGCTTTCCAGGAGCGCGGCGAATACTCGTGATCTGCCAATGCAATCCTAAAACGTCACGCCCGGTGCGCACTGGCGCTTGATGCCATGCGGCAATGTATGCCATAGGAATTCCAAAAACTCCATCGAGTCGGAGTAAGACCTCTTTTGCGATCGATGGAAAGGCATCTGCCACCTCATCGCTGAGAGCTGCTAAATCTGGAACAAACTTCTTAGGTGCAGTGTGGATCTCGTACGGATAACGAGCGGCAAATGGCACATAAGAGATCCAATGTTCATTCTCTGCAACGATGCGAACCTGGTCCTTGAATTCGCGTTCAATGACACTAGTAATCAGTGGAACACCAGTCTCGTCAAAATGTGCCTGTGCAACGGAGAACATCTTTGTCGTACGAGGAGTAATAAATGGATAGGAGTAGATCTGTCCATGTGGGTGGTTAAGAGTGACTCCAACTTCTTCGCCACGGTTTTCAAAGACAAAGACTTGTTCAACATACGGCAACTTGGAAATTTCGCGGGTTCGATCTATCCATGCCGCGAGCACAGTACGCATTTGTGCTATTTCCAGGCTTCCGAAACTTCCTTCATGATGATCTGAAAAAACAACTACCTCACAACGCCCAGAAGCTTGAATTGTCTCTGGAGGTAATTGATCAGATGGTGCAGAGAACGAAGGCGAGCGATTTTCAAAGACAACGACTTCGAATGTTGAGTCGGCAATCTCAGTTCCAAAATCTGACTTGGTGGGGCAGAGAGGGCAGAACTCTTTTGGGGGTAGGAAGGCTCTGCCTTGGCGATGCGCCGCCATCGCGATCCACTCGCCAGTTAGGAGATCTTGACGCATATCTCCAGGGAGAGGGCGTGGTTCAAAAGGGCGGATATCGACCGCTGTGCGTTCAACGGGCTCTCGGTCGTAGTAGAAAATTTGTCGGCCATCGAACATTTGAAGTTCGGTGCGCTTCACAAAGGTCATGAAGTGATCTTAATCTATCTACCTAGATCGCTAGGATTGCCACATGAATTCCAGCGCATGGTGGCGAGATGCCGCGATTTATCAGGTCTATCCGCGATCCTTTCGAGATAGCAACGGTGATGGCGAGGGTGATCTACAAGGTGTAATTGCTGGCCTTCCCTACTTGGCAGATCTAGGTATTGATGCGATCTGGCTTAGTCCCTTCTATAAATCTCCCAATAAAGATGGTGGTTACGATGTCTCTGATCCACGCGATGTGGATCCTCGCTTTGGAACTCTGGCCGATGCCAAAAAGTTGATAGAGGCGGCCCACTCTCACGGAATCAAATTTATTGCCGATATCGTCCCTAATCATTTCTCCTCGGAGCACATCTGGTTTCAAGAGGCCCTTACCTCTCCTAAGGGATCAGCCGCACGCTCTCGTTTTCACTTTTACGATGGTCGTGGGGAGAACGGCGAGATTCCTCCAAATAACTGGATCTCGATCTTCCGCGGTCCTGCCTGGACTCGCACAGCAGATGGTCAGTGGTATTTACATCTCTTTGATTCGAGCCAGCCCGATCTCAATTGGGATAACCCCGACGTTATGGCTGACTTCGAAAAGACCCTGCGCTTCTGGCTAGATCTTGGAGTCGATGGTTTTCGTATCGATGTCGCCCATGGCGCCGTCAAAGAGAACCTCTTGATCGATCACCGAGATCCCGAGCGCTTGATCGATGCTTTGCGCCTAGATTTTCTTGATATCTCAGAGGAGGAGCGTGCGGGGCTGCTCTCAGATGTCCCCTTCTTTGATCGTGAAGGAATTCATGAGGTCTATCGCAAGTGGCGCAAAGTTCTCAACGAGTATCCCGGTGATCGCATGACAGTCGCTGAGGCATTTGTTTACCCCTCGAGCCGCGCTGCCCGCTACGTACGAGCCGATGAGCTCCATCAGGTATTTAACTTCAATTTCATGATGTTGGGTTGGGATGCCGCCGCGATGCGCGCAAGTATCGAACGCACTCTCTCTGAGTTGATTGATGTAAATGCACCTGCCACATGGGTGCTGAACAATCACGATACTCCTCGAGTGGTTACTCGAATCGGCGGAGCACAGAAAGCTCGAGCCCTTGCGATGTTGATCCACTCACTGCCCGGAGGAATCTACATTTACCAAGGTGAAGAGCTCGGCCTTCCAAGCGCCGACCTACCCGATGAAGCGCGCCAAGACCCCGCATTTATTCGCAGTGGTGGTACCGACAAAGGTAGAGATGAATGTCGCGTCCCGATTCCATGGGATTCCAAACTACCTAATTACGGCTATGGCACCGGTACTCCATGGCTACCTCAACCAAAAGATTGGGCGCAATACTGCATGGATGTGGAAGCCCACGATCCAGAGAGTAGTTTGGCGCTCTATAAAAAGAGCTTAACTTTGCGCCACTCTCACCCAGCACTTGGTGGTGAGGGAGTCATAACCTGGATTGATGCCCCCGAGGGTGTCATGCATTTCACCCGAGAGCCTGGCCTTGAAGTTGTCGTCAATACAAGTGATGTAGCTGTTGAGGTTTCAGTTTCCGGTACCTCACTGTTGCTTGAATCCTCTAGTGGCAACGAAATAAAAGACGGCCGGTTAACTATTGCAGCTAACACGACCGTCTGGTTACAGCGTTAATTAGTTAATTACTTAACAGAACCCGCTAGCAATCCGCGAACAAAGTAACGCTGAAGCGCGAAGAAGACGGCAAGTGGTACCAAGATCTGGATGAAGGCGCTCGAGGTGAGCAACTCCCAGTGACTTCCCCATGTGCCTGCGAGTCCAGCCAACTTGTTGTTGAGTGGATCAATACCTTCAGTTCCTCCCGTGAAGGTCAGAGCGACCAGCAGGTCGTTCCATACCCACATGAATTGGAAGATGGTGAAGGCAGCGATTGCGGGAACAGAGAGCGGGAGCACAATCCGACGAAAGACGGTGAAGTGGCTCGCCCCATCGACGTGTGCTGCCTCCATCAAATCGCGAGGCAATGATGCGATGAAGTTGTGAAGCAAATAGATCGCAAGAGGTAGCGCGAACATTGTGTGCGGCACCCAAATACCAGCAAATTTTCCAGCGATATTTAATCCAGGAATTAGAGTGAGAGAACCTATATGCGCACCGCTATCTGCTCCAGTACGGAACAGGTTTAGAAGTGGTACGAGTGTTAATTGGATTGGGACGATCTGGAGAGCAAAGATTCCATAAAAAATCAGATCGCTACCGCGGAACTTAACCCAGGCCAGACAGTAAGCAGCCATCGTGGCGATCGTGATTGGGAAAATAACGGCGGGAATTGTGATCACAAAAGAGTTGATGATGTAAGGGAAGATTCCGTTTGGAATTCCACTTACAGTACTTGTGCTAAAAATTGCAGTGTAATTAGCAAATGTTAGGTGCGGATGAATGAAAAGATCCCACCAACCGGTAGCAGAGATATCTGCCTTAGGTCTAAAAGAAGTTGCAAATAGTCCGAAGGTTGGAATCGTCCAAAGAATCGCCAGGGTCCACACCGTGATCGACGCTCCACGACTGCCAAATAATTTGCGGCCAGCATTTTGTTCGGCGAGCTTCGGAGCTTTACTTCGATTTAAAATGCTCATGCGATTGCACGCTCCCGACGTAGATTGATGATGTTATAAACCAAGACTGGAATTACGAGCAGGAAGAGCACAATTGCCATTGCGGCTCCACGCCCCGCGTCGTATCGAATAAATGTTTCGGAATACATCTCGTTGGCAAGAACCGAGGTACCAAAATTTCCACCGGTAGATGCGCGGACAATATCGAAGAGTTTGAGGGTCGATACAACCATCGTTGCAAGCACCACAATGAATGTAGAACGAACCATTGGGAAAGTAACTCCACGGAATAACTTCCAACCATGAGCACCATCCAAAGCTGAAGCCTCCATGACGTCAGCAGGGACTGCCTTGATTGCGGCAGAGAGAATCACCATGGCGAATCCGGTCTGCGACCAGACAAATACAACCATAAGCAAGAAGGTGTTGAGTGGCTGTGTCAGAAGCCAGTTGGGCGGTTGAAATCCTAAGTGATGAGCGATAGATGACATGAGACCAACTTGAGGTTGGTTTGCGTTTGCGAACTTGTAAATAAATTCCCATACGATAGATGCCCCAACAAAAGAGATCGCCATAGGCATGAAGATGAGAGATTTTGCTACTGATTCGCGTCGCATGCGATCGAGAAGAACTGCCAGCAACAGGCCGATTCCGGTTGTAATGATTGGAGTAAAGAGAATCCAAAAGACCGTATTGCGAAGCACGATACGTTCACTCGGATCAGTGAAGAGCCAGTGATAGTTGCTAAATCCTACCCAGTGGTGAGAGGCCGAGCCTTTGAAACTAAGAATGAGGGTACGAATCGCAGGGCCGAGCAGACCAACAACAACCAAGAGAAGAGCGGGTCCTAGGAATACAAGGATTGCAATAGGGCGTTGCTTCTTTCCATTTGCACGCCCTGCGATAAAGAAAATTACCGCCAGGACAGCAAGGAATATCGCAATCGCTGTAACCATCTGTCCTAGCTTGGGAAGGTTATCGCTCCAAAAGGAAGACATAAGCTCTCTTTCATCATTAGAACTGGTGGACCAAAGTGTAAGGCTAAGTTGACTGAAGCGAAATAGTAATGGCGGGGGCTAACTGGCCCCCGCCATTACCTACATAAACGTGCTAGTTAACTAATAAATTAGTTACTTGCTGACGGCCATGCTGCATCGATACGCGCGGCAACTGTCTTCACAGGCGTGCCGTTTGCGAACCAATCAGTAAAGCCAGTCCACTCTGCGCCGTTTCCGATAGCAGCTGGCATAGCGTCAGATGCATCGAATACGAAGGTTGAGTGTGGATCTGCGAGGTACTTAGCTGACAAAGCATCCAAAGGATTGGAGTATGTGCTAGCTGGTACGCCGCTGTTAGCGCTCAACCAACCACCGTTTGCACCAGCAGCCTTGATACGGCTGATAGCCCATTGTGGTGTTGAGAAGTAGGTCTGTGCCTCGCGTGTAGCAGCATTGCTGTTGAATGCGAGGTAGAACTCTCCGCCACCCTCAACAGGTGTTGTCACAGCTGGGTTGATTCCTGGGAGGTAGTAAACCCATGCATCGCCAGTTGGTGAAACAACTGAGCCGGCAGGCAAGCTTGCAGCGATGAATGAAGCTTGTTGTAGCTGCATGCACTTACCTGATGGGATACCTGTAACAGCATCTTGGAATGAAGTTGTAGCAATTGTTGAAACTGTTCCAACATACTTGCTGTTACCCATCCAGTTCCACACGGTGTTCATAGCGTGGATGATTGGAGCATCTGAGAACTTCACCTTGTGTGTGATCCAGTTGTTGTAGACAGTTGCACCAGCTTCGCGGACAACTACCTCTTCAAGCCAGTCAGTTGCAGGCCATCCGGTAGCTCCACCAGAACCGATACCGCCGCACCATGCTGTTTGACCAGCTGCAGCCATCTTGTCTGATTGTGTGAACATCTGTGCCCATGTTGTTGGGACTGTGTAGCCATACTTTGCGAATTGCTTTGGTGAGTACCAAACCAATGACTTCAAGTTAGCTGAGTTAGGTGCTGCGTAGAAGGTGCCGTTAACGGAACCAAGGTTACGCCAGCTCTTTGACCAGTAGCGGTTGATGTTGTTTGTAACTGCTGCAGGAGCTGGAACAGCCTTGCCTGTAGCAACCATCTGTGCGATCAAACCTGGTTGTGGAACAAGTGCGAGATCAGGAGCGGTTCCACCAGCAACACGGACTGGAAGTTGAGCTTCGAATTGATCGCTACCGTTCCAGTTGATCTTGATGCCTGTGCAAGCGGTGAAGTCTGCTGAAGCAGCTGCATAGCGAGTGAGTTCATCGCCAACTACAGATGTGAATACTTCAACTGTCTTACCCTTTTGAACTGCATAACCTGAACCTACGTTTGCGCAAGCAGCCGCTGATGTTCCAGCGTATGCAGCAGGCGCAACAAATGTTGCAACGAGCGCAACGGTTGCTGTGGCTACGCCAGCGAGCAAACCTTTTTTGCTAATCGACATATTGTTTCCTTAAGGGGTTTATCGCGGTCCAACCTCCCCATGAAGGTTGATTCCCGCGGTGTGGGTAAAGTGTAAGAGCACGAAGGGGCTATGTCCTAGTGCGAGGAGGCAAAAAAGGGCTAAAAAGGGGCGTAAATCAATAACAATTTGGTAACGAAGATCTCTTGGAGACGGTTCTCCCCTCCTGACAATTTCTTACTTAT
>CAIMBV010000236.1 GCA_903839355.1 uncultured Actinomycetes bacterium | reverse complement strand
TTTCTCGTGCTCATCGCTTTTCTTCCTCAAGAGTGGCTACTGCTCACAACCGCCTTCTTTATCGCAACCTGCGGTCAGGCAGTTAAAGTCACCAACGATGCCCTCGTTCAATCACAAATAGCTGATGAGTTCCGCGGAAGAGTCTTTGCCTTTTATGATGTGGCGGTAAATGGCCTCATTGTTTTAGGTGCAATTGTGGCAGCGCTCATCCTGCCCACATCTGGAAAATCGGTAGCGCTTCCGCTTCTTACGACCGCTGTTTTCGCATTGACCACCTTTTTATTGTTGCGAAATTCCAAGTTCTTTATTTCGCGCCCAAGCGAGTAGCTCTTGGGTGGCCAGCTCTAGTCCAAGCGGGCCGCGCTCCATTCGTAACTCGAGCAAGAAATCGTAGGCCTCGCCAACAAGTCGAGAAGGTTTAATTCCTAATATCTCCATGATCTGCTGGCCGTCCAAATCTGGGCGGATTCGATCTAACTCTTCTTGAGCTTTCAGTTCTGCTATCCGATTCTCTAAAGAGTCATACGTAGCGGAGAGCTGGTCAGCTTTGCGCTTATTACGCGTTGTGCAATCTGCGCGTGTAAGAACATGAAGCGAATCCAGTAAATCTCCTGCATCTCGAATGTAACGACGGACGGCTGAGTCGGTCCACTCTCCACTTCCATATCCATGGAAACGAAGATGTAAGAAGACAAGGGTTGAAACATCATCAACTGTCTTGCTCTCGAATCGTAACTCTTTAAGTCTCCGCTTTGTCATCTTGGCACCAACCACTTCATGGTGATGGAAAGAGACTCCACCTCCAGGGATTAATTCGCGCGTGCGAGGTTTGCCAATGTCATGCATGAGTGCCGCTAAGCGAATCACAAGGTTAGGCCCACCTAATCGATCCTCATGGGCAATCGCCTGCTCCAGAACAGTTAACGTGTGCTCATAGACATCTTTATGGTGGTGATGTTCATCGATTTCCAATTTCAATTTCGGTAACTCTGGAAGGAAGTGGGAGGCTAGGCCGGTTTCAACGAGTAGACGTAGCCCCAACCTCGGATTGGATGACATAAGAGTCTTAACAAATTCATCTCGTATACGTTCTGCTGAAATTATCGATAGTCGATCAGACATTTCAACAATCGCCGAGATAACCGATGGGTCAACAGAGAAATCTAACTGTGCTGCAAATCGCGCAGCGCGCAACATGCGAAGTGGGTCATCGGTAAACGAAGAGGAAGCGCTTCCTGGAGTTCGTAATACTTTCTTGGCTAAATCTCCAGCGCCATCAAAGAGATCTATAAATGTCGGTTGTTCTGTCGTGAGTTCTAACGCCATTGCATTGATAGTGAAATCTCTACGAGAAAGATCCCCCTCGATTGTCTCTCCAAAATTCACATCCGGTTTACGTGATTGTGGGTCGTAACTCTCGCTGCGATACGTCGTTACTTCAACAGTGACATCACCTTTCTTCGCGGCAATAGTTCCGAAGGCGGCACCGATCTCCCAGACGTTATCTGCCCACTTTTTGAGAATCCTGGTGCTCTCTGGTGGTCGTGCACTAGTCGTGAAATCTAAATCATTTCCAAGCCTGCCCAATATGGCATCACGCACAGGACCCCCAACGAGAGCCAGAGTAAATCCCTCACGCTTAAAGGACTCAGCCAAGGAAGCAATCAACTCCCCGTGCAGAGCGAGGGAGCCGAGGGCTAGTTCGGCTGCAATGGCTCCTGGATTAGGCAACTGGGTACTCACAATGAGTAAGGCTAGAGCAGTACCCTTCTCTTATGACCCCGGCACCTGGTGCGGGTGGCGAAGCGAAACGGAAAAAACGTCGGAGACGGCTTCCTGCGGGCCCACACTCACCCACTGATACTTTAACTCCGGCTAAAACCGAACCTCGTACCGCCCCTGTCAAAAAAACGCCCCCTAAAAAACGCCCGGCTTATGCCAAGCGAGTGGATGAGGTTAGCGCTGGGGGATTAGTTATTGATGGCACCGGCACCAAAGGTTTACTTATAGGTCGCCGCGATCTCAAAGATGCATCTCGCGAACGTTTGCTCTGGTCGCTTCCCAAAGGCCATATCGAAGCTGGCGAAACACCTGAACAGGCAGCGATTCGTGAAGTCGCTGAGGAGACTGGAATTCAAAGCGAGATCTCGCGTGAGTTGGGAATTATTGATTTCTGGTTCATGGCAGGTGGAAAGCGGATTCACAAGACTGTTCACCATTATCTATTCCGCGAAGTCGGCGGTGTCTTGGCCCCTCAAGTGAGTGAAGTTGATGATGTGGGTTGGTTTCCATTAGACGAGATCATCTCATTGCTCGCATATCCAGATGAAAAGAAACTCATTGCCAAATCTGGTGACTTAAAAGTATGAAGCGGCTACTGGCTCTACTCGCTGCTCTCACCTTCACCTTTATCGCAACTCCTGTTGCTCAAGCTGGTACGACAATTTATCTCACCGAGCCATCTCACCGTCAGATTAATGGGCAATTCATTGATGATGCTCTCGCTGACTCAATCAGTTTTACTGGGCGACTCGGGCAATTAGTTTTTAATCCACCTGCAGGTGAACGAACATGGGTAATTGATCCCGCACTGATAGATGATGTAACTGCTATGGCCGGTGGCTACACACTTACATCGGGTATTGCGGGCACGGGGGAACTAGCGGCTAAGTCTTGGCTCGCCCAACTCAATTTAGATGTGCGAACCGACCCCATCATCCCAATGGTGTACGGCAACCCTTCGTCATATTGGGTGAGTCAACTCTCCCCTCACGAGGCCAATTACCTTCTAACCATTTCACAGAGTCGACTTGCAACCTTGTTGGGGGTTGATGTTACGAACCCTGCGGCGTACCACTCAAATTCACATTTCAGCCTAACTTCAGCTGATATTAATTCTCTCAAAGATGATGCCTCGCAATTTGCGG
>CAIMBV010000235.1 GCA_903839355.1 uncultured Actinomycetes bacterium | reverse complement strand
CGTGAGTCTCAAGAGCAAATGCAGACCAAGTGGTAAATGCACCGGCCAGACCCGTTCCAAATAAGTATCCAATATTTGCTGAACGATGAACTGTCACTCCCAGAATAAAAGATCCCACGACATTTATAAGCAAGGTTTCAAGTGGCACCAAACTTGAGTGTCTCTTACTTAAATGTTTATCCACCAAGTAGCGCGAGGGCGCACCAATCCCCGCCCCAATTGTAATTAGTAGCGCTCTCATTCTTTGGCCCAACGCCTTTCGAGGAATTCGCTCGTTGCATAAACCAATATGAACGTTCCCACTAGTGAAGCAATTACATATGTTGCGAATCCATGGTAATTGTGGGTATTAAGATCCTGATCAATCTTCACGGCAAAGGCTGAATAAGTAGTAAACCCGCCGCAGAAGCCGGTTCCAAGTGCAGGACGCCACCACCAGCGAGGATCATCATGATGTTTTACATAAAGAACGATCACAGCCAACAGAATTGAGCCGATGTAGTTAACCGTGAGGGTAGCCCAAGGAAATCCGGGATCAACGATCGCTAGCGAAACTCCCCACCTGGCGAGTGAGCCAACAATTCCGCCGAGTGAGACAACGGAGAGTTTTTTTAGCTCCAATTTCTCTTTGAGGTGAATCTTGAGCCTGCACCAGAGACCAAACTAATGATGATGGAGGCGAAGATTGCAGACCAGAAAGATTTAATAGTGAGCGCGCTGCTGATGTGGGTTGTTACCTCGAGCATGGCGGCATTAATCACGATCAAGAATAATCCGGCGCTCAATATGACCGCGGGAAGGGTCATCAACTTTAAGAAAGAACCCAAGAATGTGTTGATGAGGGAGAAGATAAGAGCTACCCAGAGATAGTCCCATGCTCCACCATGAACCTTGATTCCTGGCACCAATCCAGTTGCTGCCCATACTGCAAGAGCTAAAACACCCCA
Source organism: uncultured Actinomycetes bacterium (assembly GCA_903839355.1). Classification (GTDB taxonomy): domain Bacteria; phylum Actinomycetota; class Actinomycetes; order Nanopelagicales; family Nanopelagicaceae; genus PALSA-747. The sequence continues at coordinate 4,543 of CAIMBV010000235.1, read as the reverse complement.
ACGAACAAGAATCCTCATACTTAAAGGATACCGTCTCGCTTTCTGATAACTGAGCCAAGCCAGCGCAGTGGGTCGTATTTAACGTCTACGACGCGCTCCTTCATGGGGATAATGGCGTTATCTGTAATCCGAATGTGCTCTGGGCAGACCTCTGTACAGCACTTGGTAATGTTGCACATTCCAAGTCCGTGCTCCTTTTGAGCGCTCTGCTTGCGATTACGCAGAGTATCTAGTGGGTGCATATCCAACTCCGCCAAGCGGATGAAGAATCTAGGACCGGCGAAGGATTTCTTATTCTCTTCGTGATCGCGAATGACGTGGCAGGTGTTCTGGCACAGGAAGCACTCGATGCACTTACGGAACTCTTGCGAGCGCTCCACATCGACCTGCTGCATGCGCGCCTCGCCAGGAGCGAGGTCGGAAGGCGGTTCATATGCTCGAACTTCCAGAGCCTTTTTATAGTTAAAAGAGACATCGGTAACCAGGTCCTTGATGACCGGAAATGCGCGAAGCGGGGTAATGGTGATTACCTCATCTTCTGGGTAAGCGGAGATCTGAGTCATGCAGGCCAGACGTGGCTTTCCGTTAATCTCCATTGAGCAAGAGCCACACTTTCCAGCTTTGCAGTTCCAGCGGACGGCTAGATCACCCATCTGGGTTGCTTGAACGCGGTGGATGATGTCGAGAACTACCTCGCCGCTATTGGCTTCCACGGTGACATCTTGCAGGCCACCATCTTTATCGGTTCCACGCCAGATGCGGAGTTTGAGTGTGCGCGCCATTAGTTGGAACCACCTTTCGCAATTTCTTCAGGAGTCATGTACTTCTCGAGTTCATGTACATCAAAGAGATCGAATAGTTCTTTTGGAAGAGCAGGAAGAGGTTGCGCTTTGATGTTGACCTTCTCCCCATCAAAACTGGCAATGTGGTTAACCTGACGCCAGGTTGAATTCATTCCAGGGAAGTCATCGCGAGTATGTCCACCGCGTGACTCTTCACGCAACAGCGCGGACTTTGCGGTGCTCTCTGCAACCAACAACATATTGTCGAGATCGAACACTAGGTGGAAGCCTGGATTAAATTGGCGATCCCCTGTGACAGAGATATTGGCGCTGCGCTTACGTAATTCTGCAATCTTTTCAATCGCCTCTTGAAGCTCTACACCGGTACGAATAATTCCAACGAGATTGTGTGTGACCTCTTGCAACTCTTGATGCAAGGAATATGCGTTCTCGCCACCCTGACTTACAAATGGAAGCGCAATCTTCGCTGCTGCTTTCGCGATGCTTGCCTCGCTCACTGGATTCTCACCATGCGACTTCACATACTCTGCTGCGCCCTTACCTGCACGACGGCCAAAGACCAAGAGATCGGTAAGTGAGTTTCCACCAAGCCGATTTGAGCCATGCATTCCACCAGCAACTTCACCGGCGGCAAATAACCCATCAACGCCTACTGCAGCTGCAGAATCTGGATCAACTTCAACGCCACCCATCACGTAGTGACAGGTAGGACCGACTTCCATGGGCTCCTTGGTGATATCTACACCAGCGAGTTCGTAGAACTGATGCCACATCGATGGCAGACGCTTCTTAATGACTTCCGCGGAGAGGCGCTTTGATACATCGAGGAAGACTCCGCCATGTTCTGTTCCACGTCCTGCTTTAACTTCGCTGTTAATTGCGCGCGCAACTTCATCGCGAGGTAACAACTCTGGAGGGCGGCGATTGTTGTCTTGATCGATATACCAACGATCTGCCTCAGCCTCATTGTCGGCATACTTATCTTTGAAGACATCTGGAATGTACTTAAACATGAATCGTTCGCCAAGAGTGTTGGTCAAAATTCCACCCTCACCACGAACCGATTCGGTAACAAGAATTCCCTTAACTGAAAGTGGCCAGACCATTCCAGTTGGATGGAATTGCAAGAACTCCATATCCACGAGATTGGCGCCGGCCTTGAGTGCTAGAGCGTGGCCATCTCCAGTGCCCTCCCAAGAGTTGGAGGTAATTTTGAATGTCTTTCCGACTCCACCTGTTGCAATAACAACTGCAGGCGCTTCGAAGAGCACTTCCGCTCCGTTTTCACGGCGGTATCCATATGCTCCGGCAACCTTGCCATTCTCTTTGAGAATTTCGGTGATGGTGACTTCGGCAAACACCTTGATGTTCTTTTCAGGATCGCCAGTCTCACGACCATCCTTCTGTTGCAGCGCCACAATGCGTTGTTGCATTGTGCGAATAAGTTCCAGACCAGTACGGTCACCGACGTGAGCCAACCGTGGATACTCATGACCGCCAAAGTTACGCTGTGAAATCTTTCCCTCTTTGGTGCGATCAAAGAGTGCGCCCCATACTTCTAGCTCCCAAATACGATCTGGCGCCTCTTTAGCGTGAAGTTCAGCCATGCGGTAGTGATTCAGGAATTTGCCTCCGCGCATAGTGTCGCGGAAGTGCACCATCCAGTTATCCTTTTCGTTGACATTACCCATGGATGCAGCAGCGCCACCCTCAGCCATAACGGTGTGTGCCTTACCAAATAAAGATTTACAGACGATAGCGACAGATAGACCTGCCTCGCGTGCCTCTACCGCTGCACGCAACCCCGCACCACCAGCACCGATTACGACGATGTCATACTTGTGACGTTCAATTGTGTTAGTCATGTCAGTCGCCTTTAGAAGAAGTAGAGATTGCGGATGGAGTGACCAGATACCTGGCGAACATAAAGATCTGCGAGCGCAACACCGAAGAGTGAGATCCAAGCAAAGTTCTGATGCTTGTGATTCAAAATTGAAACCCAAGTCCAGAGCTTGTAACGAATTGGATGTTTCGAGAAGTTACGCAGACGTCCACCAACTGTGTGGCGGCAGGTGTGGCACGACATCGAGTACAACCACAAGAAGGTTGCATTTGCGAGTAGAACTAATGTGCCAACGGACATATGGCCCCATTGACCTTTTTCATTTCTAAATGCGCCGATCGCATCAATAGTAAGGAATACGTTGAAGACGAGTCCGGCATAGAAGGCGTAACGGTGTCCATTTTGAATAATTAGAGGAGCGCGAGTCTCACCCGTGTACTTGGCGTGAGGTTCTGCAACTGCACAGGCAGGCGGTGACATCCAGAATGAACGGTAGTAAGCCTTGCGGTAGTAATAACAGGTCATACGGAATGCGAGTGGGAAGATCAAAATAAAGAGTGATGGAGAGACGGTCATTCCGAAGATGTGATACGTGCCGAAAATTGTTCCGACAAATGAAGGTGATCCTTTTACGCATGCTGTCGAGAGACATGGGGAGTAGAAAGGTGAGATCAAAGGCTCAGCAAAGTACTTTCCATTTTCAAATGCGCGGAAGGTTGCATAAACGATAAATGAGAAGAGAACGAAGACGGTGATGGCTGGTTGGATCCACCACTTGTCTGTGCGTAACGTGCGAGCGCTTAACTTTGCTCGACCCTCTGAGAAGACGCCGTTGCCTGAGGTATCAATTGCCATGGGAGAAGTTTCGTACCAGAGCTCCATTAACGCTAGGTAAGTACCTGGTTGGTAGGGGTGAAATCGCCCACAAGCACGAGAAATGGGCAAAAAATGGCGGAGGGCGTGGGATTTGAACCCACGAAGGTTTCCCTTGCCGGTTTTCAAGACCGGTGCACTCGGCCGCTATGCGAGCCCTCCGTGGGCAAACTTAGTGGCACACATACACAGAGGCAAAATTGGTCAGACAGGAAGCTTGAGTAACTCCTCAATAACGATCGCTACCCCATCCATGTGGTGGGGTTCTGCCACGAACTTGGAATATTTAGGTGCATCGCGGTGACCATCGGCCATCGCCCATGAACGCTGCGCCCAGGCGAGCATCGAGAAATCATTTGGGTTATCACCGAATGCCACGACATCTGCAGCAGTGAATCCCATTCGTCCGGTGAGCTTGGCGAGCGTCTGACCTTTACTGACTCCGAGCGCTGATATTTCCAGCAAAGACTCCCCGGCGTTGGAATGTGTAATTGTTACCAAATCACCGACCTCGCGCTGGGCGATCGCTAAGAGTTCGTCAGAGGTGTGTTCAAAATTGGAGCAACGGGCCAACATCTTAAAGGCCGGTTGAACCAACTTCTCTTCAATATATGTGACCGGGGAGTGATCTACTCCGACATCCCACCTTGGCACATAGGCGCTCTCATGATGAAACTCATTGCCATATTCGGTAGCGAAAGAGATCGAAGGCACCGCACCTCTCATACGCTTAACAAATTCAAATTGAGAATCGATCGGAATCAACCACTCTTCAAGTACCTTCTCGTTGAGCAGGTCATAGTGCATCGCACCATTTGCACAAATAGCATTACCGAAACCAAATGCCTCTTTGATCTCAGGCATCCAACGTGGCGGACGGCCAGTAACAAAGAATATTTCGATCTCTAACTCATGCGCAGCGGTAAATGCCTCGATGGTTCTATTCGTAATGCGCTCATAAGAAGAGACGATCGTTCCATCAAGATCTGTTGCAATGACCTTTGGCCTGACTCCTGCTACGCCG
>CAIMBV010000234.1 GCA_903839355.1 uncultured Actinomycetes bacterium | reverse complement strand
GGAGAATTCGCATAGCGGCCGAGTGCGCACGCTTGGAAAGCGTGTAAAGGGCAACCTTTCGAGGGTTCAAATCCCTCATTCTCCGCTTTAGAAGGTGTTAGTGCGCTGGATGGTAAGGCGAGCCGCCACCCCGGTGCTTTTTATCCCACTCCGGGTCGTTTATCTGCCCCGCGATCTGCTCTTTCGGGCTTGCCGAACCAGCGATCTTGCGCGCCTCGAGGTCGCTCCACAAACTTTCAAGGAGTTGATTCATTTCGCCTTCGTTATCAAATGCTTTCAAAATGAACCATCGAAAGTGATTGGTTTCGGGATCAAATCGATGGTGACGCACTAAGTAACTAGCGATTGTCTTATCTGCTGGATCTACCTCTGGCATGACTTCCACCGCCTCGGTTTTGATGGAATTGAACTTTCTAAGGGTACAAGAAATAATAAAACCTCTTCGTCGGCTTGAAGTCCAGAACGCACACCTCTCATCAACTCTGAGAAAACTAGAGATGAGAGAGGTTGTGAAAGTCAATGTTTCCTCCATCTGCAATGTTCAACAAACCCGTGTATTGATCACACTCGAAATTCATAAAAAAGGTGAATTTGGCGATCATGTTTATGGACCATTCGTTAACCAACAAACCCCTAGATTCAATTCAGGGCTTATTGTGAAACTGCAGGATAAGTATGTGGATTGCAGAAGTTCAAGCCTGAGCAAATGGTTTGGGATCGCCTATTCAAGGGCATTTATTGCAGGTAGATGGCAATTCGCGGGCAAGACGCAATCCCCCAAGGTAGAAGTGCTTCCGTGCGGGACCTAGCCCAATTGATGTGCAAGAAATCGGACTCACGTTGATGCAATCTGCCCTTTTCAACGTAAAATGGCGGTCTGCCTCTAAAACTGGGGCGTGACATAAGAAGAAGGTAACCGTGCCAAAAGCTTGGACAGATGATGCGCCCCAGCCGATGGTCTTGCAGGACCACGCCCACCTCAAAGATCCTCTTCTCTACAAATTAAAGAAGGCTCTCCTCGGAAAGCCGCTTAATAGGCACACCCTGTCTCACCAACGTTTGAGCAAGATCTTTGCCTTGGGAATTCTCTCCTCAGATTGCATCTCATCTGCAGCATATGGAACCGAGAACATACTTATCTATTTACTTCCTGCATTTGGGTTAGCGGGCTACAGCGTCCTAATGCCGATGACACTCGTTGTGCTTGCAGTGTTATTTATCGTCACCCTTTCTTATCGCGAAGTTGTTATGGCGTATACGCATACAGGCGGCTCATACGTTGTAGCGCGAGATAACTTCGGTCCTGTCGTGGCACAGATCGCAGCTGTTGCGCTCATGTTGGATTACATAGTTACCGTAGCTGTACAAGGTGCTGCTGGAACCGCTGCGCTCGCATCTGCATTTCCCGCAATCTCATCAAACAACACCCAAAAATTTATAACCCTAGGTGTCATTGGAATTTTATGTTACGGAAATCTAAAAGGCGTTAAAGAGGCTGGACGTTTATTTGCCGCACCAACGTATCTGTTCGTTTTAGCAGTTACCTCAATAATTGTCGTAGGGGTTTGGCGCGAATTTCACCACACTCTGCATCATGTTGTTATCGGCGCAGGAAATGTTGGATACGGGCATTCGCAACAGCTACTCACCTTTGCCTCCATCTTCATTCTTCTCAAAGCATTTGCGAATGGCGGCTCCTCGCTAACAGGTCTTGAGGCCATCTCAAATGGCGTATCCCTCTTTAAATCTCCAGAAGGAAACAATGCTCGTCGCACCACAGTGATCATGGCCACCATCCTGGGTTGCATGGTTCTTGGCATCTCATTCTTTGCTAAGGCGACTCATGCAATGCCATATTCAAGTGGCACACCAACTGTTGTATCTCAGATCGCGCAGATCGTCTTTGGCCATGGAGCCTTGGGACATATTTTCTATCTCTTCGTTCAATTCTCCACAATGTTAATTCTCTACACTGGAGCAAACACTCCATTTAGTGGTTTCCCGTTCCTGATGAACTTCGTGGCCGAAGATGGATTCTTACCACGTCAACTCACTAAGCGTGGCCATCGTCTAGTCTTTTCAAACGGCATCATCTTCTTAACTCTGGCCGCAGCATTGCTCATTGGAGTTGTCGGCTCTAACGTCTCTAAGTTGATCGCCTTCTATGCCATCGGCGTCTTTACCGGATTTACCATGGCGGGATTCGGTATGGCCAAGCGAAATTATCGCAGGCGCGAAGGTGGATGGCGTCTGCGCTTCTTCATCAACTTCCTCTCTGGTTCAGTCTCTTTTGCTGTCGTAATCATCTTCGCAGTCGTAAAGTTTTCAGAGGGCGCCTGGCTGATTGTTCTCATCTTCCCAATCGCCACCATCGGCTTGATCCGCCTCAACCGCCAATACCGTAAAGAGCAACAGGCGCTCAAGATCAACCAGGAATCTTCCCGCGCCACCAATATTTCACGTCACGATGTAACTGTTCTTGTCGACGCTGTTGATATCGCAACAGTCGGTGCTGTTCGCTATGCCAGATCACTTAACCCACACGAATTGGCTGCGGTTCACTTCGTGATTGATGATCAACGCGCAGAGGTTATTAAAGAGGCTTGGAAGCACAATCCAGCGCTGGCAGATGTCTCCATTGAATTTATCGATTGCCCCGATCGTCGACTGGCAAATGCCGCAGTGGACTACGCCATTCGAATGACCCAAGCTAGTGATGTTGATTTAACTCTCTTGCTTCCGCGTCGCTCTTACTCCGGCTTACTCGGGCGGATTCTGCATGACCGCACAGCGGAAGCTATCTCGGCTCCTATCTCTCAACTTCCACGAGTAGTTGCCACGATTGTCCCATTCGATGTTGAAAAAATTATTTCAGGTCATTCGATTTTCGCTCACCTTGAGCACTCAACGGATGTAATTGAACCAGCGGAACCAAAACCTCAAGTCCGCAGATTAAATGACGAGCCTCTTGCAACTGAGACCATCAGTCACTACGAGGAACATATTCAACCGATCGCTTCAGTGAAGTGGCGCCACCGTGCACATGTAACTGGAAATGTGACCAGCATTCGTACCGCACCATCTAGCGCATCCCCGCATGTTGATATTGAAATTTGGGATGAGACCGGTGGAATTACGTTGCAATTTATTGGGCGGCGAGAGATCACCGGACTTGAAGTGGGATCAACCATCTGCGCTGAAGGAATGGTCGGCGAGACCGATGGAAACCTCGTCATTCTTAATCCATCGTATGAAATTATTATCAATCACTAATTCATAAAATTGGCGGTGGCGGTGGGATTTGAACCCACGGTTGGTTACCCAACACACGCTTTCGAGACGTGCTCTTTAGGCCACTCAGACACGCCACCATGGGTGACGATACGCCTTAACGCTTATCTTTAAAAAATTCTTGCAGAAGTTGGGCACATTCTGCTTCTAATACTCCCGAGACTACTTCCGCTTGGTGTGGTGTTCTTGGGTCTCGTAAAATATCCCAGACCGAACCAACCGCACCCGCTTTTTCATCCCATGCCCCAAAGATGACTGTCTTGATTCGGGATTGTGAAATGGCTCCAGCACACATGGCACATGGCTCCAATGTCACCACAAGTGTGTGGCCATCTAGTCGCCACGTCTTGTTATGCAATGCAGCCTCTCGCATTGCGACTATCTCTGCGTGCGCGGTTGGGTCTTTATCAAGCTCCCTTAGATTGTTGCCGCGACCCACAACAACTCCATCTTGATTCAATACGAGTGCACCGACCGGAACATCATTTGTAGCTAATGCAATTTTTGCGAGAGAGATCGCCTCCCTCATCAATGCAGCATGATCACTCATTAATTACGATCATATAGTTGATCGAACTGCTCACCAAAACCCAATCTGTGGGCGAGCGAAGTGATCTGTTCTTCAGGATACATATCCAGATCATCACTCATAACCTCAAGTTCCATGGCATTAATTCCAAAGTCAGATAACAGATCAACATCTCCACCTGGCTGCGGCTCATCCTCATCCTCTGGGAAAGGAAGATCCAAAGCATCAATAACATCAGCTGCAATCTCATACTCAACGGCATAAGTAACATCACTCAACATCATCTGCATAGATCGTCCGCCACCACGAACTATCAAAAAGAATTCTTCATCGATCGCTATCAAAGCCACCGACCCACCATCACTTGTCTGTGCCTTCACTTGATCCATGATTGAGCCGAGATCGCGGGTATTGACCAATCGAGATGCGCGCCACATTCCCTCTTCGCGCCATGCAATCACGCCAAAATCATCTTCATTGAACTCAGCGTGATTAGTCATGCCTTCATAGTTCCACTGTTTCAGATACGCGACAAGGATGAATTCCGCGGGTAAAGTCAGACTCGTGAAAGTACATGTGGCACAACACCCCCTCATTACCCATAAAGTCACCGTTCTTCGCGACGAGACCACGCCCTCTTCCATCTTTAGGGAGTTAATTGGCGAAATTGTCACTTTGTTGGCCTATGAAGCAACCCGTGAGATCAAAACCGTTCCTGTCACGGTAAAGACGCCGGTGGCGCTGGCACAAGGCGCGGTAATGGCCAAACCAGATGCCGTGGTAATTCCTATCTTAAGGGCTGGGCTCGGAATGCTCGAAGGGATGGTTCGTTTGATGCCATCTGTCCAGGTTGGATTCTTAGGAATGGTGCGCGATGAGCACACCTTGCAGGCTAAGACTTACGCTAACCGTTTGCCACAAGATCTACATAACCACGAGTGTTTTGTCCTCGATCCAATGCTGGCAACTGGTGGGACGCTAATTTCAGCGATTCACTATTTGATTGATCTTGGTGCAACAGATATCACCATGATCTGCATCCTCTCTTCTCCGGAAGGTGTCGCGGCGCTTGAAAAAGAATTTGCAGACTCTTCAGCGAATCTCACACTCGTCACAGCTGCCCTTGATGAGAAATTAAATGAGAAGGGCTACATCGTTCCTGGGTTGGGCGATGCTGGCGATCGACTTTATGGAGTTGTGTAATGGCATCCACTAGTCCTGGGTATGCAATAACAATCCGCGTTGATGGTCCACCCTCCGCACAACCCGTAGCTGAAATTACCGCCGCGATCACAGCGGCTGGAGCATCGATCACCGCACTGGATGTTGTCGAGTCGTTCATTGACCGAGTAACCATTGACGTATCGTGCGACGCTCACGATGGGGAGCATGCGGAGCGAATTACCGCAGCGATCTCCGAAAATCCATTATTGACGGTGCGCAAGGTAAGTGATCGTACCTTCTTATTACATCTGGGTGGAAAGATCGAAGTCACCTCAAAGGTTCCGCTTAAGACCCGTGACGATTTATCACGTGCCTACACTCCAGGTGTCGCTCGAATTTCTCAGGCTATTGCAGCAGATCCATCGGATGCGCGGCGACTAACTATTAAGCGCAATACCGTTGCTGTTGTCACCGATGGTTCAGCTGTACTTGGACTAGGAAATATTGGTCCCGAGGCGGCGCTTCCAGTTATGGAGGGAAAGGCGGCTCTCTTCAAACGTTTTGCAGATGTTGATGCGTGGCCGGTCTGCCTAGATACCCAAGACGTCGATGAGATTGTTCGTACCGTTCAAATAATTGCCCCTGTTTATGGCGGCATCAACCTCGAAGATATCTCAGCTCCGCGTTGCTTTGAGGTGGAACGTCGCCTACGCGAACTACTTGATATCCCAGTATTCCATGATGATCAACATGGAACCGCAATCGTCGTTCTAGCTGCCATAACTAATGCGCTCAAGTTCGTAAAGAAGAATTTGGCCGATAGCAAAATTGTGATGAGCGGGGCAGGAGCTGCTGGTACGGCTGTAGCAAGATTGTTAGTTGCCAGCGGAGCACAACACATCATTGGTTTCGATAAAGATGGATTGGTTCATGAGCATCTGCCGGAAGACGATGTCATGCGGACCTGGTTTGTCGATAACTGCAATCCAGGTGAGTTCCGTGGGACTCTCTCTCAGGCTATGTTGGGTGCAGATATCTTTATCGGCGTAAGCGCACCTAATGTTCTAACCGAGAACGATGTGGCTGCAATGGCACCTGGCTCCATCGTCTTTGCCCTGGCAAATCCCGAACCGGAGATAGATCCCGTGATCGCCCGCAAGTATGCAGCCGTCGTTGCCACGGGTCGGAGCGATCATCCAAATCAAATCAACAATGTGCTGGCCTTCCCTGGAATATTCCGCGGGCTGCTTGATGGTCGAATCCACAAGATAACCGATTCAATGCTGGTAGCGGCAGCGCGGGCGATCGCAGAGTGCGTGAGCTCTGATCAACTCAATGCCAACTTCATTGTTCCTAGCGTCTTTGACCCGCGAGTAGTAACTTCGGTTGCTGCTGCAGTTCGTGCATCCGCTCAGTAGTTTTAAAAATCAATACCTATTTATAACCGAATTAAAAAGGAGTTCCTATGCGTCAGTTCCCACATAACTTCCTCTGGGGCGCGGCCACCGCGGCTTATCAGGTCGAAGGCGCTGCATCTGAAGATGGTCGCGGACTTTCCATTTGGGATACCTTCTCGCATACTCCGGGAAAGACCGATAACGGAGATACCGGCGATGTTGCGTGCGATATGTACCACCGTTACCCCGCAGATGTAGCGCTTATGAAAGAGCTGGGGATCAAGGCCTTTCGCCTTTCGATCTCATGGTCCCGTCTATTCCCAAATGGTGATGAAGTTCGGGAAGAGCGTGGCTTTGCCTTCTATGACAATTTGATCAATGAATTACTCTCCCAAGGAATAACTCCATATGTAACGCTGTATCACTGGGACCTGCCTCAAGCCTTGGAAGATAAAGGTGGCTGGCGCAGTCGCGAAACTGTGACTGCATTTGGAAAGTATGCCGCAGCGGTTGCAGAACATTTTGGTGATCGCGTCAAACATTTTGCCCCAATTAATGAGCCCTGGTGCGTCGCTTGGTTGGGCCATGGCCTCGGCGTTCATGCGCCAGGAATCTCTGATCGCCCTACCGCTTTCAAGGTCGCTCACCACACGGTTATTGCTCATGCAACAGCGGTAAATGCGATGCGCGCGGTACGTAGTGATCTCAAAATAGGACCAGTGCTAAATCAGGCCAACTATCCTGCGGATGACCCGAGCGATCCCAACCAAGCACACGCATCAGCAATATTGGATGCGGTACAAAACCGTTGGTGGATGGATGCCATTTTCTACGGCAAATACCCACAAATCCTGGTAGATGAATTCGGTGAGGAATTCCTCGATGCCATCCTGCCCGGGGATATGGAGTTGGCGCAAACAAAAAATGACTGGCTCGGAATTAATTACTACTTTGATACTCGGGTAGGAGCTAGCGACTCCGCAAAGACCGTTGAGTTTGATAACTCTGCCTTCTTGGGACT
>CAIMBV010000233.1 GCA_903839355.1 uncultured Actinomycetes bacterium | reverse complement strand
CCGCTCATTTCAAATGCAACGTCAAAGCCTTCTGTCATGCCCAATTGCTTCATTACTTGACCGAGATCATCTGTGGTTACGTTTACAGCTACATCTACGCCCATGGTTCGGGCCAGAGCCAGTCTCTCTGACGAAATATCGGTGACCACAATGAATCGAGCGCCAGCAAAGCGCGCGACTTGTGCTGCCATCAGACCAATGGGACCAGCTCCAGTTATCAATACATCTTCACCGACAAGCGGGAATGAAAGTGCGACGTGAACCGCGTTTCCAAGTGGATCAAAGATCGCAGCTAGATCGGGGTCTATCCCAGGATCATGTTTCCATACATTTGACTCGGGAATGCAAATGTATTCTGCAAATGCTCCGTCACGATTCACCCCGACGCTGATCGTATTCATGCAGAGGTGTCTGCGACCTGCACGGCAATTTCTGCAGAGCCCGCACACGATGTGGCCTTCACCAGATACAAAGTCACCGACTTTGACGCTGCTAACTTCTGCTCCGATCTCGACCACGTAACCACTAAATTCGTGACCGGGAGTAATTGGTGGATTGATCGTCTTTTGTGCCCATGCATCCCACGATTTAATGTGCAGGTCCGTGCCACAGATTCCAGTGCGAAGGACTTTTATTTTTACCTCACGGAGAGATGGAGAAGGCTCTGGCAAATCAACCAGAGCGAATCCTGGACCGCGATCGATTTTGCGCAGAGCCTTCATAAATACTCCCTCGATTGCTCTTAGTCTACTTCGGCCTCGCCGAGAGAGGGTTTGAGAAATCGAGGATTAAGCGCCTTCCGACTACATAGGTATCGTTTCAAAGATTCGAATTCCTGCTTCATTTGGGCAGGTCTTAGCCAATTTCGCCGCTTCCTCAATGTCGTTGGCATTGATTAGCGAGTACCCACCAACCAAGTCATCGAACGAGGTGAGCTCGGTGACGCTCCCACCCTTCACAAGAGTTCCGCCTTGAATAGGGTTACCGACATCTACGAGATGTTCTCCGATAGATCCGAACCAAGCCATCCAGGACTCCATCGTGTCCGAGCCTTGTTCTGGGCTGGCATTGTAAATAAATAGAAATTTCTTCACTTCTTCTCCTTCTTGTTGGGGGACTTCAATCCCTTTTTGAATTCAATGGTTTGTGAATAATTTTCCAAAGTCTCATTGCCGCCATCCCAATGAGCCTGGAACTGATTGATCCAACTTTGGATCTCTCGCATTGATGAGCGATTTAGAGTCAAGAAGGTTGTTCTCCCAGACTTTTTTCGAGTGACCATGCCAGCTTCTACAAGCAGGTTTATGTGTTTGTGTATCGCCTGCAGTGAGAGATCACGCGCCGCCGCTAGATCGCTAATGGAAGCCGGCTGCAGGCTCAGGTGGTAAATCATCTCTCGACGATGCTCGTTTGCGAGAGCATCAAATACGAGATTTAGGTTCTTTTCGGTGGCTTTCATTAATACTTAACTTATTAGTTAAGTATGAACTCGTCAAGAGTTTTAACAACTAGAAGACTTAGTTTTATTCGAGGAGATCGAAAGATTAAGGGAGCTCAAAATGTTCTTCGCTGAATCAGTGAGCGAGTAATAAGACCATTTTCCGCGCTGATCCCGATTTAAAAGACCGGCTTCAACCAGTATCCGAAGATGATGGCTTACGGTGCCCTGAGTTAGCCCCGTATCTGGGGTTAAATCACAGACACAGGCCTCAGAGTCTGCGCTCGTTGCCACGTTCATCATTAAATCGAGTCGGGTTGGATCACCCAGCGCTTTGAACTGCGTAGCAAGGGTGCCCAGCTCGGCAGGGGATTTAGAAAGTGCGACGGTGACCGACATGTTCGAATCATACATTGACAAGTATCAATTTGAGTATTAATTTACGCATTGATAAACATCAATAGGAGGAAAAATGACTCAAAATACTGAGACAGCCTGCTGTTGCCAGGTATGCAAGTGCGATCCCTGCTGCTGCGCCACACCCTGCTGCTAAGTGCAAGGTAGAAAGTACTTAGCCGAATTCCTCGGCACCGGCATATTAGTTGCCGTTGTCGTGGGTTCGGGGATCATGGCAACTAATCTCACTAGGGATGTAGGTCTTCAGTTGCTCATCAACACCATTTCGACGGTGTTGGTCTTGGGAATCATTATCGCGATCTTTGCGCCAATCAGTGGTGCGCATTTCAATCCGGTGGTGACTTTAGCGGAGCTCCCTTTCAAACGGATTTCTCTTGTGGATGCGCTTGGATACTTAGTTGCGCAATTTGTAGGTGGCGCCTGCGGTGCAATTTTGGCGAACCTTATGTTTAAAAGGGGAGCGATAAATCTCTCTTCCCATTCAAGATCTGGATTAAATCTCTTTCTTGGAGAGGTTGTGGCTACTGCAGGATTGTTGCTCATCATTCAGTTGATGAACTATCAAAAGAGAGCCAACGCAATTCCAATTTTGGTTTCTGCCTGGATAGGAAGTGCCTATTTCTTTACTTCCTCCACATCTTTTGCAAACCCCGCTGTGACCTTTGCGCGCGGGTTGAGTAACACCTTTGCCGGAATAGCTATGCGATCTATCCCACTCTTCATCGTGGCCCAAATGCTTGGTGGGGCGATTGGAACACTTTTAGCGATAGCTTTTAAAGAAGGAGTTAAACATGAATAAGAAACCAGCCGTTCTCTTCGTCTGCGTTCACAACGCCGGTAGATCTCAAATGGCTGCGGGATTTATGCTCGAACTCGCGGGCGATAAAGTAGAAGTGTTATCTGCAGGATCTGCCCCCAAGGATTCAATCAATCCGATTGCAGTAGAAGCGATGGCAGAAGTCGGGATAGATATTTCTAATCAGCAACCCAAGATTTTGACCACAGAGGCAGTTTTTGAGTCCGATGCCGTGATCACTATGGGGTGCGGAGATGCATGTCCGATATTTCCAGGAAAACGCTATGAGGATTGGGTTTTAGAAGATCCCGCTGGGCAGAACTTGGAATTTGTTCGCAAAGTCCGCGATGAGATCAAGGTGCGGGTTGAAAAACTACTAAGGGAACTACTCCCACTTTAATTCGTAGGAAAGAATTTAAGCCTTTACATTCTCGTGAATAAATTTGAGAGACTGATCGGCAACTTCTTGCCAACCCTTATCAATGACAAGAGAATGTCCGCGTCCAGGAATTTCAACGAACTCAGTCTTGTTCTCATTCTTGCCTTGGAGTTTGAACGCTGCAGTTGTCATGGCTCTAGGCACCACGTGATCAAATTCCCCAGAAATAATCAGAAGTGGACCTCGCTCGGGATTGTTTAAATTAACTTTCGTTCCGGCTTTCGGATTGAAATTTGCCACCGCTCCTTCAAATAAAGGTTTTCCGGGGGTTGGAACCGCGTACTCCCTGTAAAGCTCATTGGACTCTTGCTCGCTGATTGCGTTTCCAAAACCGAAACGGAATTGGGCCTGAGTCAGTGAAACGGCACGATTACGATCTGCCGGCTTGAGGAGGATAGGCATAAAAGCCTTCAAGACGGATACTGGCAGCGGTAAAACTCCCTTGAACGGAGCTGGATCTATTGCGACGGTGCAGAGCGATAAACCTTGGCCCGCTAACTTTTGCGCGATGAGCCCTCCAAAGGAGTGACCAATTAGTATCGGCTTCCTATTAAGTTTTGAAATGAACTCCGCGATACCCGCGGTGATTTGCGGAACCGAATGTCCAGCAAATAAATCTGGTGAGTTGCGAGCCTCTTCAACGCTTTGAGTATCCCCTGGCCAACGAACTGAAAGAGCTACGAAGCTTTTAGATTCAAAGTAACTCTGCCAATGCGCCCAGCTGCTCGGTAGCATCCACAGGCCGTGTATAAAAATTACAGTTTGCTTATCCTCGCGATTAGCGTGCTCAATTTCAGATAATTCGTACTCGGTCAACGCTGACATCGGAGCTCCTTGCTTATAAGTTCGCCGCTCAATTTTCTGATACTAGTGTTTGAGCATCTCCTTAGACAACGAAAATCAAGGCTTGGATTAGTTATGAATGATGAGATCCAGAAACCAAGGCTTGCCTCGCACAGGTTGATGCAACTGAGCATCAAAGGTTTCCCCTGCATTTAAGTGTAATTCTTCAGGGGTTTGCGGATTCGGCCCTTCCAGTAATTTACGAGTTAGCTCACCTCGATATTTCTTGGACATATGCGTGATGATTGATAGCTTCCCTGAAATCTCTTGAAAGACACGAATGTTTACGGTGATCGCTGGGTTGGGTCTCCAAACAGACGAGTATGTGGATGAGCGGCAATCGACGATCAGATTAGATTCGATTCTTTCAAGGACTGGGGGGAGTAGTTCACTCCAGTCGGAGGATTTCATTTTATGTTTATGGTTTGGAATTTCATCGAGTGGGCGGATGGCACCAAAGAGACCCGAGAAAATTAAGAGATGTGGGTTCGCTCTTTTCTGGGCTTGTTCAGAGAGCGAGCGATAGTCCAGCGATTTGTAGAGAACACCTTGAAAGATATCGATCGCTGGCGATACCGGCTCGGTGTTGAGGGGTATACCCATCTGATTTATAAGTTGGTTCCGACGAATGGCTAGTTGATCACTAAATGAGAGATCCCTCATCCAATGTGGATTAAGGCGCGCCCCATCGGTTTTTCCCTCACTCGGAGGGAGAAGTATGAGCACTTACCTAAGCTATCTCCGAGTGGCTTTTCGATAGAAAATTTGCCAAAGAATCAAAGTAACTTTCCATGCCCGCTTTAGCTTGATCTGCTTGGCCATCAGGTAATTCACCAAACTGCGAGAACTTCACCCAAGTTTTTGGGCCATGTTCCCGAAATTCAACGAGCACTTTGTGGAAATCCTTCTCCAAATCCTTAGCGTGGAACTCTTCCAACGATTGCGTGTAGAACATGGTGTGTTCGAGCTTCTGATGGAGTTCTACTTCTAGATAGATTCCATAAAAATATGCGACAAAATTATGTGCTGGTACCGAGACGGCAATGGACCACTCGCCGCCAATATCCGGCTTGGAATTGGTTAACCCCTCAACATTTGCAAGATCAGTGGGGTGGTACCAACTTTCTAGTTTCTCAGGATCGACCCAGGCATCCCAAACGGATTCAATCGT
>CAIMBV010000232.1 GCA_903839355.1 uncultured Actinomycetes bacterium | reverse complement strand
TATGTTCGCGAAACTCTTATCCGCTCTGCGAAGGTAGCGGGATATGAGCTGATAGAACTTCCGGTCTTTGAAGATACTGAGCTCTTTAGACGCGGTGTTGGTGAGTCGACCGATGTGGTGAGCAAGGAGATGTTCAGCTTCGAAGATCGCGGTGGCAGACCAATCACACTGCGTCCCGAGGGCACGGCAGGTGTGATGCGCTCGGTCATTGAGAATAATTTGGATCGCGGACGGCTACCGGTAAAGGTCTATTACTCGGGGCAATTTTTCCGCGCAGAACGCCCGCAGTTGGGACGCTATCGCCAGTTCTACCAAGTTGGCATTGAGGCAATCGGGGTCGCAGATCCTCAGCTTGATGTAGAGGTTATTGCCGTCGCTGATCGTGCCTTTAAGAAGTTAGGCCTTAAGCGATACCGCCTCGAGATCACCTCGCTTGGAGATTCTGCCTCGCGCCAGAACTACTTGAAAGATCTTTGCACATATATCGATGGAATCACTCTTGATGAGGTAACCCGGGGGAGAGCCGCTATAAATCCATTGCGCTTGTTCGATGATAAGCGAGTGGAGATTCGCGAGCAGTTAATCAATGCACCAGTGTTACTGGACTACTTAACTCCTGAGAGCACCCGCGATTTTGCTGCGGTTCAAAGTTCGCTCACTAAATTGGGAATTGATTTCGTCGTTAACAAGCGGATGGTTCGCGGTTTGGATTACTACACCGATACCGCATTCGAATTTGTTCACGAGGATCTTGGTGCCCAATCAGGAATTGGTGGCGGAGGACGTTATGACGGACTGATGGCGCAACTCGGTGGACAGGAACTTTCTGGCGTTGGATTTGGGTTGGGTGTAGATCGCATCCTTCTAGCCTGTGAAGCGGAGCAGATACCCCTACCTGAAGAGTTGAGCCTAGATCTTTACATCGTGCCTTTAGGTACAGGTGAGGAAGCCCTGGCCTTGGCAGAGGAACTCCGATCTGCGCAGATTTGTGTAGATCTTGCTTTCGGAGATAGGGCGCTCAAGGGCGCAATGAAATCTGCCGATAAGAGCGGTGCGAAATTTAGTTTGGTCCTAGGCGCCGATGAGCTCGCTTCGGGAGTTGTGAAATTGAAGGATATGAAATCTGGGGAGTCGGACTCGGTTACTCTTGGCTCTTTGGCGAACGAACTTAACGAACGAATTTCACGCTACGGAGAGCACTCTTAACATGCTACGCACACATGATGCAGGTTTACTCACGAAGTCCGATGTCGGATCAACCGTTGTTCTGGCGGGCTGGGTAGCCAGACGTCGTGATCACGGGGGCGTGGCCTTTATCGACCTACGTGACTCCTCGGGGGCGGTTCAGATCGTTATTAAAGACGAGATCGCTGGAGCGCTTCGGGCAGAGTGGTGTGTTCTGATCACGGGAACGGTGCGTCAACGACCTGCTGGAAATGAAAATCTCAATATTGCAACCGGTGAGATCGAGATCGATTGCGAAAAGCTAGAAGTTCTTAGCGAGGCTGCTCCGCTTCCATTTCCGGTAGATAGCGGTGATCTTTCTAATATCAGCGAAGAGATTCGTTTGAAGTATCGCTACCTCGATCTACGCCGCGAAGGTCCTGCTCGGAACCTGCGTTTGCGATCTAAAGTCACATCCACAATTCGCTCGGTGATGGACCGCCTCGATTTTCATGAGATCGAGACGCCGTACCTCACCCGCTCAACTCCGGAAGGGGCGCGCGACTTTCTAGTTCCCGTGCGATTGCAGCCAGGAAGTTGGTATGCACTCCCACAATCACCACAACTCTTCAAACAGTTGCTGATGGTCGCTGGGATGGAGCGCTACTACCAGATTGCGCGCTGTTTCCGTGACGAGGATTTCAGAGCTGACCGCCAACCTGAGTTCACTCAACTTGATATTGAAATGTCCTTCATTGATCAAGAAGATATCTTGCGCGTGGCAGAAGAGATCTTGGAAGAGGTATTTCTCAATACTGTCGGATATCAAATCCCACGTCCGATTCCACGGATGACCTATGCCGAGGCGATGCGACGTTATGGCTCTGACAAACCAGATCTACGATTTGGTCAAGAGATTATTGAGGTCAAGGATTTCTTTAAAGATACGACCTTCCGTGTATTCCAAGCAGATTACGTCGGCGCTGTTGTCATGCCTGGGGGAGCATCATCTCCTCGTCGCGAACTCGATGCTTGGCAAGATTGGGCTAAGGCTCGCGGTGCAAAGGGACTCGCATACATCTTGGTTCAGGAGGATGGAAGCCTTGCTGGACCGGTTGCCAAGAATTTGTCAGAATCTGAAGCCGCTGGAATTGCCGCTTTTATGAAGGCTCAACCTGGCGACGCCATCTTCTTCGCGGCTGGAACTAAGAGCACAGCACAATCGCTCCTGGGTGCAGTGCGATTAGAGATTGCCTCGCGATGCAACTTAATTGAACCAGGGCGTTGGGAGTTCTTATGGGTGGTAGATGCACCTATGTTTGAACCAGTGGACGCTGATAACCCAAGCGCTGGTTGGACCGCCGTGCATCACCCCTTCACAGGACCAAAACCTGAATTCGCTGAAAGTTTTGATAAGGATCCCGGTAACGCCCTGGCCTACGCCTATGACATTGTGCTTAACGGCAATGAGATCGGTGGCGGATCAATTCGTATCCATAAGCGCGAGATGCAACAGCGCGTTTTCGACGTGATTGGCTTAACCCCTGAAGAGGCGAAAAGTAAGTTCGGATTCTTGCTCGAGGCCTTCAACTATGGACCTCCACCACATGGTGGAATCGCCCTCGGAATGGATCGACTCTGCGCACTTCTTACTGGTGCTGAATCGATTCGTGAGGTCATCGCCTTCCCTAAAACCGCTAGCGGCGGAGATCCACTGACCGGTGCTCCAACCCCTATCACCGCGGCGCAACGCAAAGAGGCTGGCGTTGACTTCAAGCCTGAAGCCAAATAAATAACCTTCCACGCTCATAAGTTCAGGTAGGCTAAAGGTATGGGTCCAGGAGGTATTGCAACCATCATCGTGGCGAGCTCACTTCTCATCGTCTCGATTGCGATCGCCTATGCCATCAATCGAAT
>CAIMBV010000231.1 GCA_903839355.1 uncultured Actinomycetes bacterium | reverse complement strand
CTACTCCCAGAACCTAGGGTTGAGGGAAGAGTATTTTCAATGGCCAGCGAAGCAGAGCTCATCGCCGCACTTAAGGCAATCTTTGAGGCTGAAGTTGATGAGAGAGTTCTTGTAGGAATTGGGGATGATGCAGCCGTCATCTCACAACCTAAGGGAAAAGTGGCGCTCGCCACAGATATTGCGGTCGAAGGCGTGCATTTCAATCGGAGTTGGTCATCACTCTTTGAGATCGGCGCCAAGATAACCGCTGCAAATCTCGCTGATATCTATGCCATGGGCGGAAAGCCCGAATATCTACTTGTTGCGGCGGCACTTCCACAGGGCTTCGAAGTCCCTGAAATTCAAGAACTTGCCCGCGGGATAGTTGATGAGGCGGCCAAGGTGGGAGCGCGCGTAGTCGGTGGTGATCTCACTGCCTCACAAACACTTGTCGTTTCTATTGCGGTTTATGGATCCATCAAAGATCCCGTCCTACGCAGTGGCGCACAAGCAGGAGATCTTGTAATTATTAATGATTTGCCGGGCGCATCGGCGGCTGGATTGGCGCTGCTGCAACAGGGGATAAAAGATGAGAGAACCTTGCCCCATCGCAGACCTATTATTGATTACATAGCGGCGCGCGACTTTGCTTTAGCGGGAGTATCTGCGATGGCCGATGTTAGTGATGGATTAATTTCCGAACTTTCGCATATTGCAAAAGCATCAGGAGTTGGGATTGAAATTCGAACTGATGAACCAATCGATTTTAATGGGGGAGAAGATCACGTCTTTGTTGCAACGATCTCTCCGCAACTGCCATTTCCCCGTCAAGCGATTGAGATTGGTCGCGTGGTTTTAGGAAAAGGCGTTCGCATCAATGGCGAACCAGCCTCACATAAAGGATTTATGCACTTTCCAGAATAGATCGCGCGAAGCCAGGCCGATCGGTCATCATGACATCAACACCCTTGCTCTTGCAGAGGAGGATCTGCTCTGCAGAGTTTGCGGTCCATACAAAGAGGCGATGATCTTTATTCTTGCGCGGGCTCCATTTTGTAAGAAGGTAAACGCCAGGGCCGATAGATGGTGCGGGATTTAAATATGCGAACCAACGGTGTGGAATGAGATAGACGGTATTCCAACCTGACCTGCGTAAACGTGCAATTGCACACCACGAGAACGACATGATCGAAACATCAATCCCCGCTGATTCGATTTGCGTTTGATATCTCGAGAGAGTTTTTAATAATTCTCGTTCGATCGCTCCATGCGTTGGAACCGGATGCTTAGTTTCAAGAGCTACGTTCTTGGCGTGTGCGATCGCAAGTTCTAAAAGTTGAACAAGTGTTAAGACCGGATAGGCGGCTGTAATTTCTGCGTACGTGGAATCAGCAATCACCAGATCGCAATCAGCTACTCGCTTCATATCTGAGTCGTGCCAGCAGATGATCACACCATCTTTGGTGAGGCGCAGATCTGTCTCAAATCCATCAGCACCCTGTTCGACGGCAGCCTGATATGCCTCAAGGGACATTTCGGGATGATCAAAAGAGGCCCCGCGATGGGCGTAGATAAGAGGTTGTTGCTTTGGTGCCACGTGCCTACTCTAAGGAAGAGGGGGTTAGCGGACTACCTTTCCGGCCTTGAGACAGGATGAACAAACGTTCTGACGCTTGGTTGCGCCTGCTACGAGGGTGCGGACGCGTTGGATATTTGGGTTCCAGCGGCGGCGGGTCTTACGCATAGAGTGCGAGACGTTATTGCCAAAGCTCGGGCCCTTGCCACAGATGTCGCAGTTTGATGCCACGATGGCTCCTTTAAATTCAGGTACGGTGAAATTCCAGTACGGCTAAGTGGGGAAGATTACCGCCCCGCGCGCCTAAAAGGCTAATCCAGCCCCCACTCCTTGGCACAATGGAGCCATGTCCACCCTCCAAACCCCGCTCAAGCGTGAGCTAGGGGATAGGACTGCCACCGCCCTCTATAAAGCCTTCGGAATGGAGACGGTGGGAGATCTGCTCCGGCACTACCCCAGGCGGTATGTGCTTCGGGGAGAGTTGAGCAATATCTCTGAGTTGGCCGAAGGGGAAGAGGCCACCGTCCTGGCTGAGATCGCCGCGGTCCATCTGCGCCGGGCCACCGGCCGGACGATTCTTGAGGTTGTTGTAACAGATGGGTCGGCGAAACTGTGGCTGACCTTCTTTAACCAGCCGTGGCGCGAAAAAGAGTTACGGGTCGGACGGACTGGGATGTTCGCAGGCAAGGTTGGGCTATTTAATGCAAAGCGCCAACTTTCACACCCCGATTATCAGTTGATTCCCGATGGTGATGACGTTGATGAAGCTATCTCGGGCTTCGCTGGAAAGTATCTGCCGGTCTATCCATCGGCCTCTAGATTCCCATCATGGAAGATCTCGCAATGTGTCGAGATTGTTTTGGATGGGTTGGAGGAAATTCCTGATGTACTCCCAGAGAGGATTGTGAAGGAACTCGGTTATTTGAGTTATACCCAATCTATTCGCGAAATCCATCAACCAACCTCGCTAGAAAATTCTGCGCTCGCCCGTCAGCGACTCACCTTTGACGAGGCTTTGCTTCTTCAACTCTTATTAGCGCAAAGGCGCGCACATTATCGCTCGATGTCCGCGATTGCGCGGGCTGTAAAGAGTGATGGATTAGTTTCAAGGTTCGAGTCTCTGCTTCCATTTACATTAACCAAAGGTCAACAGGAAGTCTCTGCCGAGATCGAATTAGATATGTCGCGAACTCACCCGATGCATCGCCTGCTTCAAGGTGAAGTTGGTTCCGGAAAGACCGTGGTTGCATTACGCGCTGCTCTTACCGTTGTCGATTCAGGGGGACAGGCAGCACTTCTGGCTCCCACTGAAGTACTCGCGCAACAGCACTTAAAAACGATCACAAAATTACTAGGTCCATTAGCCGAAGCTGGAACGCTCGGCGGAGATATGGATGGGACGCAGGTCGTTCTCCTAACGGGATCGATGAACGCTGCAT
>CAIMBV010000230.1 GCA_903839355.1 uncultured Actinomycetes bacterium | reverse complement strand
TTCAACTTAGACGCGCTTCGCTTGGAGTGCTTTGGTCCCACGGGAGTCGTTGTTACTTACTCGAGCGTGAGTGAGTTGATCGAAACTATTGGTTCTTTGGAAGGTGCCCTGACTGGCTCAATCTTCGCTGCAGCAGATGATCTGACAGTTTTAGGAGTAAGCACAGCTATCGCTAACAAAGTCGGACGTATCTCTTGGAATGCATGGCCTACCGGAGTTGCAGTCTCGATCGGCCAGCAACACGGCGGCCCTTATCCTGCTTCCACATCACCGATCCATACCTCTGTGGGCCTGCATGCCATCGAAAGGTTCTTGCGCCCAGTGAGTTTCCAGAATTTCCCAGCGAGCGTGATCGCCCAAATTCTGGGCTAAGGACTAGAGCGAGAAGGCTCTACCGGCTCTACCTTGCACCCCTGGTTTGATGACAAAGGTCATTCCAGACTCTGGAGGTAGCCCCGTCAACCCGTCAGTTGCTGAAGTAATTACCAAAGTCGATAGGTCTGGACCGACAAAGGCGCACGATGTAACAAAGGGAACGCTCAATCTGACACGCTCGGTGAGTGCATAGTTATTGGTGGTGTCGTAACGTCGAATTTCTGATCCACCCCAAAGCGCTACCCAAAGTCCACCTTCGCTATCGAGGCACATTCCATCGGGATTGCCTTCTTCGCCAGGAACTTCAATGACATATTCCTGGAAGGTTAAGAGATCATCTTCAACTGCATATTTGCCGATGGCGTGCGTTCTGGAATCGATGAAGTACAAAGTTGCACCATCATCACTCCAATCCATTCCATTACTAATAGTGAGTTCAGGTAAGGCAATGGTTAATTCGTTACCACGCGGTGAGTATCGAAAGAGTGTGGAGGTTCCTTGCAGCATCTCATATCCCATAGTTCCCAAGAACAAATTCCCGCTCGGCGATACCTTTGCATCATTCCAACGGACCGAATGGGCCTTAGTATTCGGATCAACTTCTTGCAAAGAGAACAGTGTCGTTGTCGTACCGTCAGGGTCGCGAAGTATTGGTCCCGAGTTTGTTCCCAATAAAAAACCTCCGGCGGCGCGGGGGATTGCGAATCCAACATTTTCGTTGGTTGCGAATTCGGAGGCGGCTCCACTTTCTGTGTTACGAGTCAGTACTCGTGAACCCAAGATATCTGCCCAAGATACTTCGGAGTTATCGGGACCGTTAGCAAAGGGCGATTCACCAAGTACGCAGATTCGCTCATCAAAGATTTCGATCTGCATTATTGTCCGATCACAAAGGCAATTTTTCCGCGCGGAGCAGGAGCGCTTTGTAGCGCTTCAATCGCAGCAGCGAAGTCGGTCAGCGCGAATTTATGCGTGACTAAAAAGGTGAGATCGAGTTCGCCGGAGTTGAGCAGATCGACTGTGGCTTTCCAGGCGCTCCTTGAATATCCAAATGAAGCTAAGAGGCTGAGATCACCATTCACGACATCGTCGATGGATATTGGTGTGTTAACATCCGAACCAGTAAATCCCAAGAGCAAGAGTTTGCCGCCGCGCACTAACATCCGAACAGAGTCCGAGATCCGCTCGCTAGATCCCGCCGCCTCAATGATAAGGTCATATTTTTCATCGGGTTTGCTCGTCAAAAATCGATCAACACCGGCTTTAGTGGCTAACTCGCCCTGTCCGGATTTAAGCCCCAACATATCGACCGAGCTAGGTTTCCAATTACGAATTAGCCTGCCGGCTATGAGCGCGATGGTGCCATCCCCGATTATCAATACCTTTGATCCGGGCTTTGGAGCAGCCTTGAGGATTCCTTGTGTGACAACTGCAGTTGGTTCCACCAGAGCCGCGGATTCACTTGAAACCGAATCAGCGATCGTATGAACGAGTCTGGCCGGCACCGAAATGAATTCGGATGCTGCACCGGGACGAGTAAAGCCGATCTCATCGTAGGTAG
>CAIMBV010000229.1 GCA_903839355.1 uncultured Actinomycetes bacterium | reverse complement strand
ATCTCCAACGGAATCGCCGATGATCTTCTTACCAACATTATTCTGGCGACTGGCGCTCCCATCGTTTTTGTTCCAGCTATGCATACCGAGATGTGGTTGAACCAAGCCACCCAAGCGAACATCCGCACCCTCCAAGAGCGTGGATATCTGGTCGTGGAACCCGCAATCGGAAAACTCACAAGTGGCGACAGTGGGGTTGGTCGATATCCAGAGAGCCACACGATTATCTCCACACTCAATCGAACCCTCGATCATCGCGCCGATCTAAAAGGTAAGCGAGTCCTGATCTCGACTGGTGGGACGAGAGAGGCCATTGACCCTGTTCGATACATTGGCAATCACTCGTCCGGGAAGCAGGGATACGCCCTCGCATATGCGGCAGCAAAAAGAGGAGCGAGCGTTACTTTGGTTGCTGCAAACAGCTCGTTGCCAGATATAGAAGGTGTGAAGACGGTACATGTTTTCAGCGCCCGAGAGATGCAAGAAGCGCTTGAGGCTGTCTTTAATGAGAGCGATATATTGATTATGGCCGCAGCAATAGCTGATGCACGTCCAGCTCAACAGAGCGAGAGAAAAATATCAAAGGATGAACTCATTGATATTGCATTGGTTCGCAATCCAGATATCACCCAGGCACTTGCCTCCCGCAAGCAGAAACAAGTTCTTATCGGATTCGCGGCTCAAACCGAGTCCCAGGAAGCTGAAGGAGTCGCCTTGGCTGCACATAAGTTGCAGTCAAAGGGGCTCGACTATATTTATTTCAACGATGTCTCGCAGGGTCAAATTTTTGGCTCGGATGAGACTAAGGGAGTCATCCTCGGAGCAGATGGATTCAGGGATTTATTTCCGGTGGCCTCAAAAATGACACTCGCCAACAAACTTCTGGATTTGGCCCGCAATAAGTTAGGTTTGCCCAATGACTAAGCGCCTTTTCACATCTGAGTCCGTTACAGAGGGCCATCCCGACAAGATTGCAGATCAGATCTCTGATGCAATTCTTGACTCCCTCTTAAGCCAAGATATTAAGAGCCGTGTGGCTGTAGAAACACTCATTACTACGGGTCAAGTGCACGTAGCTGGTGAGGTAACAACTAAGGGCTACGCCGATGTAATGAGTATCGTGAGAGACACGGTTCTGGAAATCGGTTATGACTCATCAGATAAAGGCTTTGATGGAAATTCCTGCGGAGTCTCGCTCTCCATCGGACAACAATCAAGCGATATTGCCCAAGGTGTTAATTCAGCGTTGGAGAACCGAGTTTCCTCGTCCCAAGATCCTCTCGACTTGCAAGGCGCGGGCGATCAAGGACTGATGTTCGGTTATGCCTGTCAGGACACAGCCGAGCTCATGCCTCTGCCGATCTCATTAGCTCACCAACTTTCTCAGCAACTCTCACACGTGCGCAAGAGCGGTGAACTTGATTACCTTCGTCCTGATGGAAAGACGCAAGTCACCATTGAGTATGACGGCAGTCGCGCAGTTGCTCTCAATACGATAGTCATCTCTTCGCAACATGCGGCTCATGTTGATCTCACAACACAGTTGGCTCCAGATGTGGAGAGGTTGGTTATCGCTCCTGTTCTTGCGGAGTTAGAACTGGATCACTCGAATGTACGGATTCTCATTAATCCAACTGGTCGCTTTGTGACAGGTGGTCCGATGGGAGATGCTGGCCTTACCGGTCGAAAGATCATTGTCGATACCTACGGCGGGATGGCTCGCCACGGTGGGGGAGCGTTCTCTGGAAAAGATCCTTCAAAGGTCGATCGTTCAGCCGCTTATGCAATGCGTTGGGTTGCCAAGAATGTCGTCGCCGCCGGATTGGCTTCACGTTGTGAGGTTCAAGTGGCATATGCAATTGGAAAAGCGCAACCTGTTGGACTCTTCGTTGAATGTTTCGGAACTGAAAAGGTTCCGGTTATTCAAATTGAGGCAGCGATCGAGCAGGTCTTTGATCTACGTCCAGCTGCAATTATTCGCGATCTGGATCTTCTGCGTCCGATCTACCAAAAGACCGCGAGCTACGGTCACTTTGGGCGTGAACTTCCACAATTCTCATGGGAGAAGAGTGATCGAAGTGCACTTCTGCAGAAGGCAGTACAAGGCTAGTTTGTCGTGGCTGAGTTAAAGCCACTCAAACTTAAAGCGCAGAGCGCGCCTCTTACTCGAGTTATGGCGAGTGAGAGCCCATTCGTACGAGTTCTCGTCGATCATCAAGTTCCGCATCTCGATCGAGTTTACGAATACGCTCTTCCGGAAGAGCTAAGTAACTTCACTCAAGTGGGCTCTTTAGTTGAAGTTGAATTCGGACATAACCTCACTCAGGGAATAGTTCTTGCTCGCTCACCTAAACCAGAGTCAGCGGGACAACTTAAGCAGATAAGAAAAGTTCTCTCGCAAGAGCCATATCTTCTTGAACAGCAGCTCTCGCTCATTGGTGCTGCCTCGCTCCTGTATGGTGCTTCGGAATGGGATTTCATCCGCAGCACCGTTCCACCGTTCTCGCGGCAGGGGGAGCGCAAGCCTAAAAGTGCTGAGGTCTCATCAATCACACCTCCCGGGTCGACAAATCTTCCTCAATCACTTCGTGAGTTTTTACTAAACACCCCACTTCTCAAGTGCGTAGTAGAAGTACCTATATCTACTCCGTATTGGGATGTCGCCATAAAAGTAGCCTTGGAACTTGAACGAATAGGCCCGGTCTTGCTCCTCGTTCCGAATGAGCGAGAACTTAATCTCTTTGAAGGTCAACTAAAAGAGATAGGAAGGGAAGTCATCGTCATTCGCTCTGGCGATCCAAAGAGCGAGCGATATTCGCATTACCTACAAGCTCGCTCGGCTGAGAACGGATTGATTCTAGGAACTCGAAGTTCGGCACTCATGCCACTTGTATTCAATGGTTCGATCATTCTTGTAGATGATTCTGATGAGTCACATTTTGAGCGTAAAGCGCCAACCTGGAATACGCGAGAGTTGGTTCAGTTGCGCGAAGGAGCGAACTCTGTTGTTTATATAAGCCCTAGTATCAGTACGGAATTAGCCGATCGCGTCGATCGAAAAGAGATACCTCTCTACCGATTCCCGCAGCCAACTCCTCCAAAATTTTCCACTGAGTCGACGGAACGAGAGAGAAACTTCTTTCCATTAATCCAAAAGGGATTGAGCGAAGGCTCGGTACTTATAAGTGTTCTCGGTACCGGATATGTAACAGCATTCTCGTGTCAAAAGTGTCGCAATATCGCCTTATGCTCTTGTGGCGGCAAGCTCTTTCTGCCTGCAAAGGGAAAGAACCCGCGCTGTGCAACGTGCACTCTGGAGCAGATTGAGTGGAAATGCTCCTGGTGCCATGAGAGTAAGCCTCGAGTTGTTAGTACTGGAATCCATCGATATGCAGAGGAGTTCGGGCGCGCCTTCCCGCGCCATCCCGTAATCACTTCAAGTTCTGGTAACGCAGTCTCGACTTTGCCGCCTGGGAACCATCTAGTGATAAGTACACCTGGGGTCGAACCTCGAGGCTACTACTCATCCCAGATCTTTCTGGATTTAGAAGTTCAGTTAATGAGGACGACCTTGAGAGCAAAGGAGGAGTTGCGGTTACATATCCTCAGAAACCTGAGTTTCTTGGCTCCGGGTGGAAGCGTTTATCTCTCACTTCTACCGAGTGACTCTTTCTTGCAAAGTATCTTGCGAGGGAACTCCCTTCTTGCAGTCCAACGAGAGATTGAAGAGCGAGACTCCGTGCAATTACCTCCACGCTTCGTTTCAATCCTCGTCTCTGGAGATTCCATCGAATCGTTGAGCAATGTTTTTAATGAGATACCTATCGTGCAGATGATCGGACCATTCCTGCGAAATAAGAAGAAGACTCTGCTTCTGAAGGCGCCGGCTGCGGAGAGAGAAAAGCTGGTTCATCTTTTGACACAAGTAAATCGGGTACAAAGTCTGCGTAAAGAACCTCTTTTGACCTATCAGATCAACCCCTATTCTTTGAATTGAGTTGACGCCTAGTAGACTAAACGCATGTCAATACAGCCCATTCGCCTCTTCGGCGACCCTGTTCTGACGACTCCAGCGGCTCCCGTTGAAGTCTTCGATAAAGAACTCCGCAAGTTAGTTAAAGACCTGACCGACACTATGAAAGACGCTCCCGGAGCTGGACTTGCTGCACCCCAGATTGGCGTTCCACTTCGTGTATTTGTCTGGGATGTAGATGATGAGATCGGTCATTTAATCAATCCTTCGCTCTCGTTGAGCGAAGAGATGCAGGATGGTCAAGAAGGCTGCCTATCTTTTCCCGATATCTACTATGACACCCCTCGGGCTCTCAGGGTGGTGGCGCGTGGAATGAATATGCACGGTGAGCCAGTAGTTATCGAAGGTTCTGAATATTTAGCGCGCGCGATTCAACATGAGACCGATCACCTTGATGGGATCTTGTTTATAGATCGTATGCCTGGAGAATCTCGCAAACTCGCTATGAAAGAGATCAGAGAGAGCGACTGGTTCGGCTCAGCGGTAGCGCATGGTCGCGAACCGGTAATAAAAGTTTCGCCACATGCAACGCGCGGCCTAGGAATATAGGTTCCCTTGCAGATATCTGTAGCATCCTCTTCCTTAATAGCTGTACCCATTATCGAAGCAATTCTCGCCTCGGAACATACCTTGGCCTCTGTCATTTCTACCCCTGATAGAAAATCTGGACGCGGCCAAATTGAAACGCCAACGCCACTAGCCAAATGGAGTGAAGAGCAAGGTTTCATAGTTGCTAAACCCTTTGACACCCCGACCCTCAATCAACATCTTTTGGCAGTGCAACCCCAGCTCATCATTACAGCCTCTTATGGAAAATTGATCCCGGTCGAAGTTCTCCATGGACCCAGGTTTGGATGGCTCAACGTGCACTTCTCGTTACTTCCTCGTTGGCGCGGTGCCGCTCCAGTCCAATGGGCCCTGCTCGAGGGTGACGCAACTACTGGGATCTCGATATTTAAGTTAGACAAGGGGATGGATACTGGTCCTATCTACTACCAAGAAGAGGTTGAGATCGCCGCTTCGGATACCACAACTGACTTGTTAGAGCGTATGAGTATCTTGGCTGCCTCCCGCATCATGGACGTGGTGGCTGATATTCGCAAGGGAGTTAAGCCAAAACCACAGCCCGCGGCAGGAGTGACCCTCGCGCCAAAGATCTCCAAAGAGATGGCAAAGATTGATTGGTCCACAGGAGCAGATGCGATACTCCGTCAGATCAGGGCGCTTGATGACCGTCCGGGTACATGGACCACATTTCGTTCAGAGAGAGTTGCGATTCACAAAGTTCATGAGTCCCTTCTCGCTAATACATTGAAGAAACCTGGTGAAATTACGCTAGTGGATGGCGCTCTATTGGTCCGATGCTCGGATAGCGTTCTAGAGATCGCCGAACTTACCCCTGCTGGCAAGAAGCGTATGTCGGGTGCTGACTTTGCGCGGGGAGCACGACTCGCTACAGGGGAGAGCTTCGAATAGTGGCTAATGTTGGGAAGAAGCCAAAGGCAGAACCAGCCCGTTTACTCGTCTTTCATCTTCTTACTCAAGTTAATCGACAAGGTGCGTATGCGAACCTACGTCTGCCGGAGCTTTTGGCAGAGTCAAAACTAGAGGAGCGAGACCGAGCATTTGCGACAGAGCTTGGTTACGGCACGCTTCGAATGCAGGGTAAGCATGACGAGCTCATCAAGAGACACATAGATAGACCTTTCGAAGAGGTTGATCCTGGAATCATCGATATTTTGCGCATGGGAATTCATCAAGTGAAAGAGATGCGCGTTCCTGACCATGCAGCGGTTAGCGAGACGGTTGAGGTCGCAAGGGCAACGATTGGTGAATCTAGAGCAAGTTTCGTGAATGCCATCCTGCGCAAGTCCACTGCAGATCTCTCCTTTGAAGAGGATCTCGCCAAGATCACGGATGTTAAGAAGAGGCTTGCGCTTACCTATTCACATCCAGAGTGGGAGGTCGCAGCTTTTTATGACCAACTCCGCGACTGGCAACGAGTAGAAGATTTACTAGCGGCAAATAATCGACCCGTAAAGCCTCACCTCATTGCATGGCCCGGGAGAAGCACACCTCAAGAGCTGCTATCAGAAGGTGGCGAAATTCTCGAATGGACTGAGCATGGGGTTCTCTCTTCAAAAATGCCTGGGCTGTATACGGCAGTGCGAGAGAGAAGAGCAGGTGTTCAAGATAGGGGATCACAATTAGTTTCTCAGATATTCCTCAACACCGCTAAACACACGACGACAACTTTGTCGTGGCTGGATATGTGTGCTGGACCTGGTGGAAAGGCATCAGCGATCTTCACGGAGTTGCACCAGACAAGACCCGATGATGAATTCACCGCTAACGAACCAAGTGAGCATCGTGCCCGACTCGTATCACATGTGATCCCCTCTGAAAATGTAATCGTTCACTCTGGTCAGGAACTCCCTGGACTTGGAATTAGTTATGACCGGATCATTATCGATGCACCTTGCACTGGATTGGGTGCTCTGCGCCGCAGGCCTGAGGCTCGCTGGCGTCGTACTCCTCAAGATCTCAAGGAACTTGTTCAAATTCAAAAGGAGCTACTAACCTCAGGATTGAAACTTTTGAAACCTGGGGGAGTCTTGGCTTACGTCACCTGCTCGCCTCATCTACTTGAAACGAAGGCACAGGTCATTGAAATTCTCCATCGCAATCCTGAATTAAAACTGCTTAATATTGAGGAATTTCTTCCGGAAAACGTCCCTAGTCGCGTTGTCACAGACCAAGGGTCTTTGCAGCTATGGACAGATACTGATGACTCTGACTCAATGTTTATGGCATTACTGACTAGGTAAAGCCCTCTAGGTAGAGTAGGTACATGGCCATTCGAATCTGTCCCAGCATTCTTAATGCCGATTATTCCCAACTCAAGAGTGAAATAGAGAGAGTTGCGACCGCAGATTTATTACACCTAGATGTGATGGATAATCT
>CAIMBV010000228.1 GCA_903839355.1 uncultured Actinomycetes bacterium | reverse complement strand
TCCATCTGAATCTGCTGTAACTCTTCCAGAAGTTGAGTGCAATTTTTCTGGCGATGATCTGGATTGGGAGAGGTTGCGCGGAGAACTAATTCATCAAGAGCGGGGGGTATTCCTTCCACCAAGGTGGAAGGGGCAGGTACTCGCTCATTCACATGCTTGAAGGCAATCTGAATCGGAGTATCACCGTCGTACGGCTTACTGCCGGTGAGCAACTCAAAGAACATAATTCCTAGTGAATAGATATCACTGCGAGCATCAGATATTCCGCGCTCAACTTGTTCCGGGGAGAGATACGAGACGCTCCCTAAGACCACGCTCGAATCGACTGTCATCGTGCTCCCGAGCAAACCACCTCGTGCCAGACCAAAGTCTGCGATTTTGACTCGACCATCCTTTGAGATCAATATATTTTCTGGTTTTAAATCGCGGTGATTAATACCCAACCCATGCGCTTGCGAGAGGGCGCTCACGACGGGAATCATGTAGTGCAAGAGTTCGGTCGGAGTTAAGCGTTCTTTCTCAAAAAGCAGATCGCGCAAGGTTTGGCCATCGATAAATTCCATCACAATGAAGACTGCAGGTGCTCCACCCTCGTTCCAACCTTGATCCTGGATGGAGACGATATTCGGATGCGAAAGTGCAGCGATCGCCTTCGCCTCGCGGATGAAGCGATTGACGAACTCTTCGTCATTGGCCAGGTGCGGGTGCATGATTTTGACCGCGACAAAGCGGTCCAGGCGCAGGTCCGTGGCCTTATAAATCGAAGCCATACCTCCGGCGGCTATGAGCGATAGCAGCTCATAGCGATTATCGATAATTTCGCCGGATAGATCTGACACGCTTAAATCTTAGAGGTTAGTGCAGCCCATTCAGGTGAAAATCAGCGGCAGCGCGCGTGCCTTCCTGCACAAAGTGAACCTCCTGCTGCTGTAAGAATCTGCGCATCTGCTCTTCAATCTCAAATCCATCTCGGGCGAGGACTCGGCGCAGTCCAACGATTGGTTCTAAGTCAATCCATATCTTGGTTTCAACAAACTCTCGTATGGAACTCTGCCCAGAGCCAACTCCTTCGATAATCAGCAATTCCACAGAAGGAACAATGAAAGCGGGTCCCGGGCAATCATTGATCCAGTCGTACTTGGTTAATTCGAGTGGTCTTTTCTCATTATGCGCCGCGGCAATCGCTACGAGTTTTCTTTCGAGGGCGGGTCCAAACGGATCGCTCCAGCCATCGTAGAGATCATCCATATGGACGATGTAGACACTCATGCGATCCTCATATTCGCCCTGCATGTAGCGCGCGAGGGTGGTCTTGCCAGCCCCCGCAACGCCATCAATGGTGAGGATCATTTATTTCTTTTACTTCATCACATTCTCAGGGAGGTTTGCCACCCGTAGCCAACGCTTCCAGCCGCCGATTGCTAGCAGCACAAATATGAAGTAGAGGATCGAGGTGAGGTAGGACTTACCGTGCCAGAACTGATATGTGTAGACGCCATCGACAACAAACCATAGTGGCCATGCTTCATAACGCTCGACGCACATTAATACCTGAGCGATACAACTTCCTACGAACCCGAAGGCATCGGTGAGAGATGCAGCAGCGCCCCAGTACTTGAGGAGTGGATAAAGCGAGAACCATGCGATGAGGTATCCGATCATCCAGATGATGTTGGTACGTAGTTTGAGCTTCGCAGGTTTGGCACCCTTTGGGCCCCAACCAAACCATCCCCAGATTCCGCCTGCAACGAAGACAAATTGCAAAATCGCACTCGCATAATATTTTTGTTCAAAGAAGAGACCCGCGTAAAGCAGACTGCTGATATTCCACCAAGGCCAGGTAACGCGCGGACCAAATATTCCGTAGGCAACCCCAACGACCGAGGTCACGAAGGCGACAAACTCAAGGTAGGTGAGTTGATAGCCCCATGCGGTCAACATGACGGTCATAACGGCGTGATTTATAGAATGCATGATTAAACCCCTTCCACAATTCGCATTACCGAACTGGTCATACGGTCGACCTGACGATCAGGTCCTCTCAGCCACGTAAGCGGCTCCCGTTGGAGGTAACTCTAGCGCCTAGCCTTTCAACGCGCGCGCAAGGCCTTCGCGAAGGCGGGGCCAGCAACTTTCAGCCTGCGCCAGGTCGATGTGGTGGCTCGTTTGGTAAATACCTCGTAATTGATTTTTTCGACCTCATCCACGATCCCGCAGTAGAGCTCGCTTGCGGCCAAGATGCAGGGCTGGCTCACTGGATCTAAGAGTTCAATTCCTGCGCTCGCTTCAGATTGCAGGCGTCGAACCCTAGCGATCTGGAATTCTAGAGCGCGCCTGATCTCAGGAGTTAATTTGCGCTCAGCTAAAAGTTCGGGAGTAACACCAACGGTCGCCAGATCCTCTAGCGGTAAGTAGATACGGCCACGATCTAGATCTTCACCGACATCACGGATGAAGTTGGCAAGCTGAAATGCGATACCGAGTTTCTCTGCTGCAGCAAAGGCCGCACTATCGCTGTAACCCAAGATAGGAACCATCTGCAATCCTATTACTGCAGCGCTTCCGTACACATATTCCATCAGGTCGTCGTATGTTTGGTATTGGGTGACTGAAAGATCCATAGTCATTGAGTGCAAGAAAGCCTCAAAATACGAGATTGAAATATCAAATCGTCGAACCGTATCTACCAGCGCACGTCCAATGTGATCGCTGCTCGTGCCTGTTTTGATATCGCTAAGCACTCCATCGCCCCACTCTTTTAAGAGGGCGGCCTTTTCAGGAATGGTGAGCGTTGATGCGAGGTCATCTACAATCTCATCTGCGTAACGCGCGAATCCATAGAGCGCGTGGACATGTGGTCGCTTCTCTTTTGGGAGCAACAAGGTGGCCAAGTAATAGGTCTTACCGTGTAGCGAGTTAAGCCGCTTGCACTCCGCATATGAGGCGCGAAGTTCTGGGTCGGTTATTCCCGCAGCGGTTAGCTCATCCACTTTATTTAATTTCTCCTACGATTCTTTCAGCAGCTAAACGTCCAGAGATCAAAACCATCGGCACACCTACGCCGGGTTGAGTTCCTGAACCAGCAAAGACCACATTTTCAAAACCCTGGGCCATGTTGCGCGGTCTAAACGGGCCAGTCTGGAAGAAGGTGTGTGCGCTAGCAAAAGGTGCACCTCGCTCCATGCCGCGTTCTTGCCAATCAAGGGGAGTGGTCATCTCTTCAACTTCAATCGATTCGGCAAAACCGGTGTAGCCACGAGATTCCATAACTCGGAGCATCTCATCTCGATAGCGAGGTGCTTCCTTGTGCCAATCAATATCCGCATCCAAGTTAGGAGTCGGAAAGAGGATGTAATACGAAGAGCGATCTGCAGGTGCAAGTGATGGGTCATCGTGTGTTGGAACTGTGACGAGAAGACTTGGATCAGTCATGAGGGTCTTCTTTTTGATGAGTTCATCAAAGACGCCATCCCATGAATCACCAAAGTGAATATTGTGGTGCGCCAATTGGTCATACTTTTTCTTGGTCCCTACCAAGAGAGTTACACATGATGGAGAATATTTAAGATGTGAAACTTTGCGCGGAGTGTGACCGAGAAGTTCACGGTAAGCAACTGGCAAGTCTGGGTTGAGTATCAGCGCATCACACTCAATGCGTTCGCCGGAATCAGTAATTACAGCGGTCGCGCGACCATTGCTCTTCTCGATTGTCGTAACAGACGTGCCGTATTTAAACGTGACCCCATGTTTTGTGGCGGCACCAGCTAGCGCACGCGGTACCGCATGCATTCCACCTTTAGGGAAGAAGACACCGTTGACCGAATCCATATATGCAATAACTGCGTAGATAGCGAGCGCTTGCTGTGGACTTACCCCGGCATACATCGCCTGGAATGAGTAGACCTTTTGAGTGCGTGGATCTTTGAGGTAGTCATTTACCTTGGGAGCTAATTTTCGGAAACCACCTAGAGCGATCAGTTTGGCCAGGTTAGGCGTGAGCAGATTCAATGGCGAATCGATATTGCGATCGATGAAATCGTTCATCTCGTATTTGTATAACTTGGTGACAAAGTCAACGTACTTTGAATAACCTGCAGCTTCAGCTGCTCCAATTTTCGTTGCAATCTCTTCTTGCATGCGAGCTGTATCGGCATGCACATCTAAGTGCGAGCCATCGTGATAAAAAGCGCGATAGAGCGGATCGACGGGAATAAGTTCCAGCCAATCCTTGAGATCTTCACCAACGCACGAAAGTGCATCTTGAATGAGGGATGGCATTGTTAGAACTGTGGGTCCTGTATCAAATGAATAGCCGTCACGTTGAAGCAAACCGTTGCGTCCGCCTGGCACAAATTCACGTTCAATGACCGTGACCTTGCGTCCAGCTCCTGCTAGACGGAGAGCCGCACTTAACGCTCCAAGACCTGCGCCTACAATTACAACGTGGTCGCTCTTGCCCTTTGTCTGGCGCACTGAAACCCCTTATAACTAAGAACTACGTTGAGTTGCCGCGATCGCCATCTGTGTCAAAAGTTCGGCGGCTATTGGGGTAATTCCACCACTTACTAGTGCATTGTGCGCATTGGAAGTCATCTCGCTAATTATGGATTCCAGTTCATTAAGCGCACCGGTATCGATAATTATCTGACGAAGGGTGTTGATGTGATCAATATCTAACTCTTTGCGACCGAAGAGTTCGAGGAATTTCTCGCGCTGACTCTCACTTGCTTTGGAGAGGGTGGTAGCGACAAGGACGGTCCGCTTTCCTTCACGGAGGTCATCACCCGCTGGTTTGCCGGTTTTTTCGGGATCTCCGAAGACGCCGATCACATCATCGCGAAGTTGGAAGGCCTCGCCTAGAGGTAGTCCATACTCCGAATACGTTTCGATGATTGACGGACTAAAGCCGGGTGCCAGGCTGGCACCAAAGTGAAGTGGACGTTCGATGCTGTACTTGCCTGATTTGAAGCGGGCAACCTTGAGGGAGCGTTCAACGCTCTCACTGGCGAGCGCTTGCTCATAAACATCGAGATATTGACCCGCCATGAGCTCTACTCGCATCTCGTCATAAAAAGGCAGCGAGCGCAAGATAAGTTCGGCGGGAGCACCAGATTCATGCAGTGCTTTGGCACCCCAGATCAACGCTAAGTCGCCCAGCAAGATTGCCGAGGCCACTCCAAATTGTTCGCTGCTACCGTGCAATTTTTCGGCTGTGTGGAGAGCTTCAAACTGTTTATGGATCGCCGGAGCTCCGCGTCGAGTATCTGAGGCATCCATAACATCGTCATGAATCAGGGCGCAGACATGGACAAGTTCCAGGCTGGAGGCGGCGCGGATGATCTGAGGAGTGAGTTCTCCGCCCGCTCCAAGGAAGCCTATGGTGGCGAAGAGCGGACGTAACCGCTTGCCGCTATCTAAAAGGAAGTGGCCGAGCGAATCGGCGACGGGGATGAGTTCACTGCCAATGCTTCGCAGGTAGGCCGACTCATGCTCAAAAAATTGTGAGAGTGAGGTATTGATCTCTCCGGTTAACCCGCCAATGCCTTCAAAATCCACGCGGTAACGGTACCCTGCTTCGCTATGAACCAGAGAACCGAAGCCAGACCTACGGTCTCTCGCCCCACTTTTTCCATTGAGCTATTTCCCCCTAAAGATGAGGCGGGGGAGACCCGCCTATGGTCGGCCGTCGAACAGCTCGCACCACTGAAGCCAGATTTCATTTCGGTGACCTACGGGGCAGGTGGTTCAACAAGGGACCGCACTTTGCGGATTGCTACCCAATTAACGCAGCGCACTGGCATTCCAACGGTTGCTCACCTGACATGCGTCGGCTCCACCAAAGATGAATTGATTGCGATATTAGATCAGTATCAATCAGCCCAGATCG
>CAIMBV010000227.1 GCA_903839355.1 uncultured Actinomycetes bacterium | reverse complement strand
TTCATACCTGTGCCGCTCCCAGAAGTTCTAACTTCGGTTCATTAGAACCTTCAACAATTTCTACCCAAAGTATGGTGACGTTATCGGGGGCGCCCTTTTCATGAACCGCATCTATAAGGTGGTCGACCACTTTCTCTGGCTCTGATTTCTTGATGATGGTGGCGATCTCGTGATCTGAGAGAACCGAACTCAATCCATCGCTGCATAAGAGGTATTGATCACCGACCTTTGCTTCGAAGAGGTGCAAGATCGGATCGATTCCAGAGTCGCCGATAAGAGCTTGCGTAAGCAAAGAGCGTTGCGGGTGATTGACGACCTCATCAGGAGTTAAGCGTCCCTGATCTAAGAGTTCTTGCATAACAGTGTGGTCATAACTTAGTTGCACTAATTTTTTGCCCCGCCATTGATAACAGCGCGAATCTCCAATATGTAGAAGTTCCACATGCTCACCGTTGAGGTGTAACGCCGTGAGCGTCGTTCCCATGCCTTGCAGGCTGCGATCGGAGTTAGCTGCAGTTGCGATCTCATGATCGATCGAGAACGAGATATTGAGCAAGAGATCTTCACGGGATTCGGTGTCTAAGGCTGGATCGCTGAGCACTCCACTCAACTCTTTTACAGAGGTAATAGCTATCTTTGAGGCGACCTCACCACCGGCATGGCCGCCCATACCATCGGCAACTGCAACCAATTGAGGAGAGACGAGAGCCGCATCTTCATTGCCATCGCGCACGAGTCCTAATTCGCTCCGCGCAATAACCTTGAATGAGCGATTCATAGATTTAGCCTAACGGTGATAACCTCTTATAAGTAAGCCCGAGTGGCGGAACGGCAGACGCGCACGGTTCAGGTCCGTGTATTCGCAAGGATGTAGGGGTTCAAATCCCCTCTCGGGCACTCATTTCACTCAGTTAGAGTTGGCAAGTGAGCACCTATGCCTATCTTGGACCGTCAGGAACTTTTACAGAAGCGGCCCTCATCGGCATCACAACAGAGGATGATCATCTAGTCCCTTATGCCAATGTGACCGCTGCTCTCGATTCGGTCCGGTCGGGTAGCGCGGAGTTCGCCTTAGTCCCTATTGAAAATTCCGTCGAAGGTGTCGTTGCCCGCACCCTTGATGAGTTAGCAACTGGTCAAGCTTTGGAGATTGTGGCTGAAACTACGATTCCAGTGAGTTTTGCTCTCATGGTTCTTCCTGAAAATGCAACAGGAAAAATCACTCGCATCGCGACCCACCCACATGCAGAGTCGCAATGCCGACAATTTATTGCTCGTGAATACCCTGGTGCAGAGGTAATAACTACACCCTCTACGGCAGCAGCTGCGGAGGGGTTAAAAGAGGGCAATTGGGATGGGGCGATTGCAGCGAAGATCGCTGCAGATAAGTATGGACTCAGCGTGATCGCTGAAAATATCGGTGATAACGATGCTGCGGTAACTCGATTTGTCCTGGCACGCATGCCTGGACAAGTACCAGCACCGACGGGAAATGATCGAACCTCTCTAGTCGCCTATATAGATATTGACCATGCGGGTGCGTTACTTGAAATCCTCACAGAGTTTGCTAAAAACAATGTCAACCTCACTTTTATCCAGAGCCGGCCAACCGGTCGCGAACTTGGGCACTACCACTTCATTATCGATGTGGAAGGTCATCAGAGCGATGCTGCGGTCGCACTTGCCATCGAGGGTCTGCGCTCCATCTGCGAGGACATTCGAGTTCTCGGTTCATATCCACGAGCGACAAATAGATAGGCTAACCCCGTGATTGATCTGAAGATACTGCGCGAAGATCCAGAGCGCGTTCGCCAATCTCAAAAGGTCCGTGGCGAGAGGGTTGAGATCGTAGATCAACTCTTGGCACTCGATGAGGCTCGTCGTAGCGCAATAACTACCTTTGAAGCTTTACGTGCTGAACAAAATATCCTCTCTAAATCTGTAGGTGCAGCCAAGGGTGATGAGAAGGCCGCCCTCTTAGAGAGCGCTAAGGAATTGTCAGCTCGAGTCAAAGAGGCCGATGCCGCACGAGCTGCAGCTGAGGCGGCAGCCGATGCTGCCTTACTTCAAATCCATAATTTAATAAGTCCAGAAGCGCCAGTTGGTGGAGAAGCAGATTTCGTCGTGCTTGAACATGTCGGCACACCACGGGATTTCTCTCAAGCTGGATTCGAACCGAAAGATCATGTCGAACTCGGCAAGATTCTTAAGGCGATCGATACTGAGCGCGGAGCGAAAGTATCTGGCTCTCGTTCC
>CAIMBV010000226.1 GCA_903839355.1 uncultured Actinomycetes bacterium | reverse complement strand
TCAATCACTCAACCGCGCCTTCTACTTCGGGTTGTACCTACTTTCTATTGCACTTGGGGTCGGCGCTTTCGCCTTCACATTCTCGCTTGTTCAACACTGGAGCGATATCAAAAGTATCTCGGTGGTATTGGGCAGTGGAATCGTCGGGGGAGTTCTCACCACGCTCTTGCAACTGTTGTATCTTCCAAATTTCGCTCTTGCGGCGCTG
This sequence comes from uncultured Actinomycetes bacterium, assembly GCA_903839355.1. GTDB lineage: Bacteria > Actinomycetota > Actinomycetes > Nanopelagicales > Nanopelagicaceae > PALSA-747. Next base: position 1,891 of record CAIMBV010000226.1, on the reverse strand, counting down.
GCGTATATAACTGGAATTGGATTTAATTTCGGAGCAACTTCATTTAGTCATGGCTCGCTCACTGGCTTAGGGCAGATCCCTGCACTTCCTCTCTTAACTGCGCTTCCGACCACTTCTCATCCTGAACTTAAATATGCCGTGGCCGCATGGTTTGTTCTCTTTGCGCTTTTGATGATCTTCATTCTCCGCGAAGCTTCACCCACCCTGGTGCGCACTCAGATACTTATCTCGCAAGGGGCTCGAATCTTTATAGTTATTGCTGCGGTTGCTTATGTATCTGCCGGAGAGTTGCTCATCAGCAATCTCAATCCAATTGGAGTTCGTTGGCTACATCTTCTGGCCTATCTCGCTACTGCCTTTGGCGCCGCGGTTCTGCTGGCCTTCTATATACCGATCGGTGTTGCACGACTGGTGCGCCATGAGTAAGCGGATTCTGCTCTTGGCCTCAGGTGCGGGATCTTTAGCTAAGGCAATCCTTGCTGCCCACCAAGAAGGCGCAATCCAGGCAGATTTTGTTGGCCTGATAAGTGATAAGGATTCACCGGCACTCACAATTGCACAAGAGTTCAATATTCCCGCGATCTATATACCCATGCTTCCGGATCGAAGCGAGTGGGATCGTCAGATCTTTGATGCGGCAAAGAAATTGGCGCCAGATCTGATTGTGAGCGTTGGTTTTATGCGCATCCTGGCCCCGCAATTTGTACATCACTTCAAGGTAATAAATACCCACCCCTCTCTGCTACCGCTCTACCCCGGGGCCCATGCCGTTCGAGACGCACTTGCAGCAGGGGCGCAGATCACTGGAACGACAGTTCATTGGGTTGATGCAGGTCTTGATACCGGACCAGAAATTTCACAGCGCCAGGTTGTGATTGAGCCTGGTGACGACGAATCCACGCTTCATGAACGCATTAAGATTGCCGAACGGGCACTCATCGTTGAGACCCTCGTTGAATATGGACGGACTGGAACCCTGTGAGCACTGTAAAACCGATTCGCCGAGCGCTGATTAGCGTCTATGACAAGTCTGGATTAATTGAACTTGGTACCTCACTCGCCGCCGCAGGGGTCGAAATTCTCTCCACTGGTTCAACTGCCAAAACCCTGGCGGGCGCCGGAATCCCTGTAATCGCTGTTGAGGATTACACCGGTTTCCCCGAGATGATGGGTGGTCGAGTAAAGACCCTTCACCCTCGAATCCATGGCGGAATTTTGGCCGATCAAAATAATCCAGAGCATCTGGCTGCCATTGCAGCGCACGATATTGCACCCTTCGATTTAATCGTTATTAATCTCTACCCCTTCACCCAGACCATTGCTACCACTGATGACTTTGCCGAGTGCATTGAGCAGATCGATATTGGCGGACCTTCAATGTTGCGTGGCGCAGCAAAGAACCACGGGTCAGTAGCGGTTATCTCTAACCCATCACAATATGGATTGATTAAGAGTGCACTTGCAGTTGGTGGATTTACCTTGGCGGAGCGCACTCGTTTGGCCATGGAGACTTTCCGGGCTACAGCAGAATACGATGCCGCGATCGCCACCTGGCTTGGAGAACAACTCGAGGCAGCTGATGAGTGGAAGGCGGCGATTTTCCATCGCATCGCCTCACTTCGTTATGGCGAGAACCCACATCAAAGGGCGAGCGTCTACGCCAACTCCACTTCATGGATTACACCTGGCATTGCCCAAGCAGTTCAACTTCATGGCAAAGAGATGTCATTTAATAATTACACAGATGCCGACGCGGCGGTCCGCAGTGCATACGATCACGCAGAACCATGCGTCGCGATTATCAAACATGCCAATCCATGTGGAATAGCGATCGGGTCAAGCATTGAAGATGCCTATGCCAAGGCACATGCGTGCGATCCAGTTTCGGCAT
>CAIMBV010000225.1 GCA_903839355.1 uncultured Actinomycetes bacterium | reverse complement strand
CTTTCGTTGTTGTTTTGGGTGGAGATCACTCCATCGCATCGGCAGATGTCGCCGGAATCGCCAATCACCGTGGCAAGGGCAAGATCTCGATGGTGCATTTTGATGCGCACGCCGATACTGCCGATTCGCAATTTGGAGCGCTGGTCGGTCACGGAACTCCGATGCGACAGTTAATTGTCAGCGGCGCGGTGCGCGGTGATCGCTTCTTGCAATTAGGTCTTCGCGGATATTGGCCTGACGATGTAACTCTCAAGTGGATGTGCGATCAAGGGATGCGATCCTACGAGATGACAGAGATTCATAATCGCGGACTTGATGCGGTTTTGGATGAGTCCTTCAAGATTCTGACCAATGAATGTGATGGAGTATTTCTCTCAGTCGATATCGATGTAGTGGACCCAGGAATGGCACCTGGAACTGGAACACCAGAGCCAGGTGGAATGACCAGCCGCGAACTCCTAGAAGCAGTGCGCCGCATCTGTTTAGAGCTTCCTGTAGTTGGCCTTGACGTTGTGGAAGTCGCACCACCGTTTGATACCGCAGATATCACGGCCATCTTGGCTAACCGAGTAGTGCTTGAGGCCCTAAGTGCAATCGCCTACAAGCGCACTGGTCAGGTTTACGATCGCGCGAAGAATGTTCTAGACCGCTAAGGCTTAAAGCGTCTCTAGAATATCTGCAATATCTTTTTCGGTAGTCCAAGGGTTAACGATGGCAAAGCGAAGTATAGGTTCGCCCTTATGTGCGGAGGGAACAACGAAGCCGATCTGATCTGCTAAAAGTTTGTCGCTCCAGCGCTCGTAATCTGCGGTGCTCCAGCCAACTCGCTTAAAAGCCACGATAGATAATTTAGGTTCGTGGATAAGTTCTAAGTTGGGATGTGCTTTAACAAGTTTCGCCGCATGTGCTGCAATATCGAGAGTCTGTTGCATCGCATTGGCATATTCCCGAGTTCCATTTGCTGCGAGCGAGAACCAGAAAGGTAACCCGCGAGCCCGGCGAGTTAAATGAATCGCGTAGTCCGAAGGATTCCATTCGTTGGGATCTTCCAAGGTCTCGAGGTAGGAGGCGTGCTGGGTGTGTGCACGCTTTGCGATCGCGGGATCACGATAGATGAGCGCGCAGGCATCGAAAGGAGCAAAGAGCCATTTATGTGGGTCGACAATAAATGAATTGGCACGTTCAACGCCATTGAATAGGGGGCGAACACTCGGCGCGCAGAGTGCTGCCAATCCATATGCGCCATCAACGTGGAACCAGATATCGCGCTCTATTGCAGCAAGGCCCACGCCGTTCAGGTCGTCAATGATTCCCAAATTGGTTGTGCCCGCGGTTGCCACAACGGCGAAGACACGTTGAGTTGGGTGTTCAGCTAGGTATCCATCGACCGTGCTTGCGAAACTCGTTCCGATCATGACCCCGTCGGCATCGGCAGGGACATTAAGTACATGAACATCCATGATGTCGGCAGCTGATTTGATCGATGAATGCGCCTCGGATGAACAGGCAACCACCCACCGAGTGACTTCGGGATACTTCTCGCGTGCATGTACTCGAGCTGCTACTAGCGCTGAGAGGTTTCCGATGGTGCCACCTTGGACAAATACTCCACCGGAACTTTCAGGTAGACCTGCCAGATTGCTGAGCCACCGCAGAGCTTGGTTCTCTGCAAAGACTGCACCGGCACCCTCGAGCCAGGAGCCTCCATACAGGGCGCTGGAGCCAACAACCAGATCAAAGAGGTTGGAGTGCTCTGATGGGGCAGAGGGGATGAAGGAGAGGTATCGAGGGTGATCGGTAGAGATACAGGCTAGGGCCAAGGTATCGGTGAAGACCTTGAGAGCCTCATGACCACCAAGGCCATCTTCAGTGATGGTGTTTCCAACCTTTGCAAAGAGTTCTTCGGGACTCTGCGGGCCATCAAGCGGAGGATTATCTTTCAGACGCTTAAGGCTATAGGCCAAGATTTCTTGCGCCAGAGATTCGACTTCTTCGTTGAACTCATGCATGCGGCGATTATGCCACCTATG
>CAIMBV010000224.1 GCA_903839355.1 uncultured Actinomycetes bacterium | reverse complement strand
CCTGTCGTTCCTGAATCAGAGATTGATAAGGCTCACACAGTTGTTGAGCGAATGATGATTCGTTGGCGTGGTGAACCCGATCCACTCCATGTACGTGCTATCGATGCCTATTTCGTTTCCGCCGCAGAACATGGAATGAACGCATCCACATTCACCGCACGTGTGATCGCATCCACGGGTGCAGACGTAGCTGCATCACTCTCTGGCGCAATCGGAGCGATGTCTGGGCCATTGCATGGCGGAGCCCCAGCTCGCGTATTGAGCATGATCGAGGGCGTAGAAAAGCATGGCGATGCTCGCTCATATGTAAAGGGAATTATGGATCGCGGCGAGCGTTTGATGGGATTTGGCCATCGAGTCTATCGCGCAGAAGATCCTCGTGCTCGCACTCTTCGCCGCACCGCAAAGGAACTCGGTGCACCTCGATATGAAGTTGCGCTCGAACTCGAGAAGGCAGCGCTCGCGGAATTGCATGAGCGCCATCCAGAGCGTGTGCTTGAAACAAACGTTGAATTTTGGGCGGCAATTGTTCTCGATTTCGCTGAGGTTCCAGCCCCACTCTTTACATCTATGTTTACCGCCGCACGCACCGCCGGATGGTCTGCTCATATTTTGGAGCAGAAGCGCACTGGTCGCTTAATCCGCCCATCTGCGCGCTATGTTGGACCCGGTCCTCGTAGCCCCAAGGATGTAAAAGGCTGGGATGAGACGGTTCACCAACTTCACAATTGATTGCAGCTTCAATCAGTAATAAGAGTTGATCGATACGCCAAAGCCTTATTTTTTGTAAGGTGCTGTCGAATCGCCAAGTATTAAATCCCCGATCCAGAGCTGTTGCTTCTCGGGATTGGGGATGCCCTCCAATTGATCAATAGTGATGTTGATAGCGGCTGCAGCCATCTCATAGGCGGGAAGATCCACCGTCGTCAATTTCGGCCAAGACATATTAATCTGCGTTTTCGGAGTATTGACCGAGATTACTGAGAGATCTTCAGGGATAGATAACCCTTCTTCGTGCGCGCCGTTGATAAATCCAATCGTGGCTAGATCGGGTAGGGCAAGTACCGCTGTAACCTTTTTATATCTTTTCCGCATGAGTTGATATGCGATTCGACCGGAATTCGGGTCATTCAAGCTTGGAATTTCAGTTGCCACGATTCCGCGCTTTTTAGCATTTTCAATAATCGAACTCTGGAATCGCTGATCAACTCCTCGGGGATCTTTTGTCTGCCTCTCACTTGCCTGGCTAAGAAATGCAATATTTTTGTGGCCTAGCTCAGAGAAATAGTCGATAGCTCGCTTGGAAACTTCTTCGAAATCGCGGTCAACATAGTTAATGCCAGAGGGATCCGCCGTTCTCCCAATCATTGTCAGAGGTACCTCTTGGTCCAGCAAGTATTCGACGCGTTTATCTCGCAGGTGGATTTCCATCAGAAGCACGGCTCCTAACAGGCCTGACTTGGCAAGGGTCGCAATCTGATTCATGTCGGCGTTGTCACCCGGCCACAGGATAAGGGCGTAGCCACGTTCGCTCGCGGCATTTACGGCTCCCGTTATGTATTGCAGGGCGACTGGGGAGATGCCAGCAGCGCTGCCCGGGAAAAGCATGGCGAGTGTCTTTGACCTGCCTCCTGCAAGGGCTCCGGCGGCAAAGTGTGGAACGTAATTCAGTTCTGCCACCACCTGAAGAATTCGCTCGCGAGTCTCCGGCTTTATAGACCGCTTGCCCGTAAGGGCATAAGTCACCGTACTAGGGGATACCCCAGCACGCCTTGCTACTTCTTCACGAGTGGCCATTTATAACTCTTTAGTCACAATCTCTTAGTTGAGTGCTGGCTGGCTTCTATTTCTCAGAATCTCGCTATACATTAGCACCACTGATCGACACGTGTCGAAACTTTCGGGGCAACTCGAAGGTACAAATCCATGGAGGAATGCATGAAAAAGAAACTCGGTCTGGTTGGCATTGTTGCCAGCGCAGCACTCGTAGGTTCATCAATGCTCGTGCCAAGTGCTAACGCTGCACAACGCACGCTCATTGTTTGGGCTGATGACCAACGCGGTCCACAATTAACGACTTTGATTGGTGGAAATACATCAATCGTTCCAGGTTACAAGATTCAAGTTAAGTTCTTCTCAAGCTTGTCTGCTCTTCAAGATGCATGGTCAAAGGCTTCTGCTGCGAGTGGACCGGACGTCCTAACAGGTCCAGCCTCATTCGTTCTTGATGCTAAGTCAGGAAAGTTGGCTTCCATCCAACCTGGATCAGCGAACCAAGCATTCTCAAAGGGTGCAATCTCTGCCATGTCATACGCTGGAAAGCAATATGGCGTTGCACTTGATATTGACACAACTGCTCTCGTCTACAACAAGACTCTATTTGGTTCTTCTGCTCCAACAAGCTTGGTTCAGATGGTTAACTTCTATAACACCAATAAGGCATCAAAGGGACTCGTCGGTGGCGTTTGCGCAGCTGATGGAACATGGGGCACCCAAGCCCTTCTCAATGGTTTTGGTGGCGGCGCTTGGGATATCTCAAAGAGCAAGCCAAACTACAACAAGGTTGTTCTTAACTCTCCAGCATTTATCTCGAACGTTAAGAAGTACTTGCTCGACTCTTCAGGCAAGTCAACTGGCTTCTTCCAATGGGATTCTTGCAACGCAGCATTCACAGCAGGAAAGATTCCATTTGCTATCACCGGTGCATGGAATTACGGCGGATACACCAAGGCAGGTTTGAGCTTTGGTCTTTCAGCTATTCCTGGTCTCAATGGAGGCACCGCAACGCAATGGGTTAACTACTCAGGTGCATTCTTAACCTCATATGCAGCAACTCACGGAGTTTCAATTGGTGCTCGTCAACTTCTCTTGAACTTCTTTGCTTCAACCGATGGTCAAGTTGCAATGTACAAGGCATCAACTCGTCCACCAGCAAATGCACAGGCAATCGCTCAAGTGACAGATCCATTGACACTTGGTGTAGCAACTGCTGCTCAATCTGGTACCCCACAAGTTGATGGTCTATTGAATGACAAGGCTGGCGGAACCAACTGGTACGACACATTGTCAGCTCTTTATACCGCAATCTTTACCCAAGGAAAGGATGCTGCTTCCAGCCTCAATGCTGCAGCAGCAATTGAACAAAAGGACTTCGACGATGCGGCTGCATCTCTCTAGTCTGTAATTGTTAAAACTGGCCGGCAGTAACTACTGTCGGCCAGTTTTATTCAAGTTAAAATTCAGCCATAATCAGCCCAACATTCTGAGTTTCTGGAGGTCTATGTGAATCGCCTTTCTGGTTTCACTGGGACCATCGCATTGCTAGGCAAGATCATTTTTATGGCAGCTGTCGATGCCATTTTGCTCGCGATGTTTCTTGCAGCGCTGCATAAGCATTCTGGAATCATCCAATTAGTCATTGCATTGGT
>CAIMBV010000223.1 GCA_903839355.1 uncultured Actinomycetes bacterium | reverse complement strand
CTACGACGACCGAATTATGAGTTCGGGGCTCTAACCAACTGAGCTATTGCCTCAATACCGTTAAACGGCTTACGCCGCCTTAGTACCTGCGTATCGTACGGGGTATGAGAACTCTCTCCAAAGTGGCGGTGGTTGTGCTGCTTATAAGTGGTGCAATCCTGCCTGTGGCACACGCTGCACCCACTTATACCTTCCCGGTTCAAGGATGTAAGTACACCTACGCCAGATATCACCACGATTATCCAGCCACAGATATTTTGACTCATGTGGGATGCCTCTTTGTGGCGCCTACATCGGGAGTGGTTGATGAAGTCAATCGCATTGATCGATTTACCTGGAAGACAGATCTGGGAGCAGATCGCGGGGGATTGTCGATTTCTATTGTCGGTGATGATGGAGTTCGTTATTACGGATCGCATCTCTCATATATCAGCACCAAAATTGTTCCAGGTTATCGAGTAAAAGTTGGTGAAGTGATGGGACGCACAGGAGATAGTGGTGATGCGCGTGGTACTGCGCCACATTTGCATTTTGGAATTTCGTGGCCGACTCCCGCTGGAATCTGGTGGGTTAGGCGCGGGGAGTTGTATCCCTGGAAATATCTAGATGCCTGGAAAGTTGGCAAAGATTTATCACCTGCGAGTTCGGTTGCTTCGCTTGAGAAGAAGGTCGGGCAAGTTCCAAAACATGTCGGTTACTAATTGTGTTACTAAATGCGAAGGACCCCACCATTTCTGGTGAGGCCCTTCGTGTTAATGGTTAATTAAGCAGGATTAACTGCGTCAGCCTGTGGGCCCTTTGGACCTTGTACGACTTCGAAAGTTACTGCTTGACCCTCTTCGAGAGACTTGTAGCCATTGCCTTGGATTGCTGAGTAGTGAACGAATACATCTTGTCCGCCGCCATCAACTGCAATGAAACCAAAACCCTTTTCAGAGTTGAACCACTTAACTGTGCCTGTTGCCATGTAGATATTTCCTTCGGTATGTGAGTGAAGCTAAAGATTTCCTTAGCTTCGGTCTTCCTCTTTTACAGCGATACCGAATCCATGAAACGGGTACTGCCAAGCGTCCGACTGTTGTGAAGTGTAACTCAAAACTCGAGGGTTGAAAGCCCCTACAAGGTTAATAATTGAGCGTAATTAGCCCTCAAATGAGCGGAAAATGAGGACAACATTGTGTCCACCGAAGCCAAATGAGTCGTTTATGGCTGCGATCTGACCCGCAGGAAGATCCCGAGGTTGATCACGGACGACATCAATCTTGACCGCTGGATCGAGGTTATCAATGTTGATCGTTGGGGGAGCCTTGCGGTGATGCAGGGCGAGGACGCAGAAGATGGTTTCGATGGCTCCGGCTCCACCCAAGAGGTGACCGGTCATCGACTTGGTGGCAGATACAGCCACGTGATTGATGTGTTCGCCCAGGGCTGCAGCAAGCGCGTTCGCCTCGGCCACATCGCCAACTGGGGTAGAGGTCGCGTGAGCATTGAGGTGAACGACCTCAGCTAGATCAACGCCACTATCTTTAAGAGCAAATTGAACGGCGCGAGTAACTCCGCTGCCTTCTGGATCTGGTGCGGCGATGTGATACCCGTCAGATGTTAAACCTTGACCGGCGAGCTCTGCATAAATCTTGGCACCGCGCTTTTGGGCGTGCTCAAGAGATTCAAGAACAATAACTCCGCCG
>CAIMBV010000222.1 GCA_903839355.1 uncultured Actinomycetes bacterium | reverse complement strand
GTCTCGTTACCTGAAAGATCACCCAGTGCCATAGATATATTCCGTAAGAACGCTGACCGATCCACACTATGGGCTTAGAACTTAAAATCGGAGAGAATCTGGAAGCTGGATGCACCAATGAGGTGAGTACTGCGCATCCAAATATTGCAGCGAGTGGGAAGGCGATTCGATAGAGGGTCGGGTGCGACTCATCGATAAAGAAAAAGGTGCAGAGCAAGCCTAAGAATCCAATTACTCCGACTCCATCTACAAAATCTTGAGCGCGTTGAGAGATATTTCTATCGAGATTGGTTGGTACCCAACTCACAGCAAGTGCCGCACCGAGAAAAAGTCCTAGGCTATGAGTATCTGTACCGAAGTAAATGTGACTAATTTGATTGGTAGCACTTGCATCGACGTGTAGCGAATAAATAAAGAGAGCGAGACCTGAGATGAAGGCGATTACAAGAGAGCTTTGAACAACTCTCTTTTTGCCCAGATAGCGCAGGATCAACAGCAAAATGAGCGGCCAAAAAATATAGAACTGGATTTCTACGCCAAGGGACCAGGTGTGCTGAAGAAGTGGTGGCCTTCCAACCGCTTGGAAATAGTCCTGATGAACCGCAACGAGATGCCAATTCTCACTGCCGGTGAGCACGTATGGCAGGTCACTCAGAAAGCGGTGGATGGCGTCGGGTTTCCATGCGGCGATGATGAAGGAAGTGCCAGCCAACATAAAAATTAGAGGTGGTGCTAATCGACGAATGCGCGCCCAATAAAATTCACGCAGATCTAATCCGCCCTTACTCAATATCGAATCTAACAAGAGGCGTGTGATGACATAACCACTGATGACAAAGAAGAGATCTACACCTAAGAAGCCTCCCGGAATCCATGTGATTCCGAGGTGGTAAAGAATGACCGCCGTTACTGCAAGCGCACGCAAACCATCAATCGGTGCGATGTAGCGGGAGGGTTGATCCGCCATTACTTACGCTTTGGAGTTTTTCCCACGCTCTTACTACCTGCTGTGGTCGCCTTCTTTGTAGTGGGCTTTGAAGTGGACTTTGCAGCGGCAGGAGTTGAGGGACGTGTGAACTCTTTCTCTTTAGGACGATGATGCTCATCGAGAGCCTCTTCGATTTGTAGGCCAAGTGCAGCGAGGCGTTCAAAAGCGGTAGAGATGCGGGCCCGACTCTGTCGGATACCTTCCTCTGCAGCGGCGAGGGCTTGATTGTGGATCTTCTGAAGTCTTTCAGATTCGCTCACTGCATCGGTCAACCAATTTTTGAAGTTAGCGATATCAGTTGTGGCTTCAGTAATAACGCGATCGGCTTCTCGCTTTGCAGCAGATGTTATGGTGTTCGCTTCACGATGCTTGGAATCCAGCAACTCTTGCGCAGCCTTGGACGCCTTGGCGATCGCCTCCTTAGCTTCTGTTTCAGCAGCCTCTAAATATTTACGTCCACGACTTTCAGCGCTTTGGAGTGCAGCACGAGCTTTGCTCTCTGCAGTATCTGCCAATTGCTTGGCAGCTCGCTCTGCTTCCGCCAAGGCACGTTCTGCGGTTGCAGCTGCGCGAGCTTCGCGCGCTTGCGCAGTCTTAATTAACGATGTCGCGGTTTCGGTAGCCAAAATTTCAAATTCTTCACGGGTCAGGCTGGTGATGTCGCGACGTGCGCGCAGATCTGCCAACTCCGCTTCTAGAGCACGGATACGATCGAGAGTGCTTTGATTAGGAGTTGAGGGAGATGTGGGTCTGACTCCAGATGCACCGCTTTGACTGGGGGATGAGTTAGTTGAATTCGCTTCTTCATCTTTAAATCCGATCCAAGAGCGGAAATTCTTCTCAGCCATCAGTGGGTCCCTTCATAGGTGTGCTCATTAATCATGGCTTACTCAACCTAGTGTCGTAAAGAGGCGATTGGGCCTCTCGATCCAACGCTCGTTCCAACGCTCGATACAACTCTCAACATAACTCTGCATAAAACTGGTGCGGGAGGCGGGACTTGAACCCGCACGTCCGAAGACACAGGTTCCTAAGACCTGCGTGTCTGCCATTTCACCACTCCCGCTGGAGGGTAGATAAGCGGCAAGGGTACGGGTAGGTTAGGCCTAGTACCAAATGAGGCGACCTAAAACGAAAAAGTACTCATAGAGGAGCGATTAACCATGTCTTTAACCCCAACCCCCGCTGATAAGTTCACCTTTGGACTCTGGACCGTTGGCTGGCAGGCCCGTGATCCCTTTGGTGATGCGACCCGCGCCCCACTCGATCCAGTCCGCTCTGTCAATGAGCTCGCGGCTCGCGGTGCCTACGGTGTGACCTTCCACGATGATGATTTGATTCCATTTGGAAGCGATGATGCAACTCGCAACGGCCATATCCATCGTTTTAAGAAGGCTTTAGACGAGACCGGCATGAAGGTCCCAATGGCAACGACCAACCTCTTCAGCCATCCCATCTTCAAGGATGGTGCGCTGACCTCAAATGATCGCGATATCCGTCGCTTCGCTCTTGCCAAGGTGATGCGCAATATCGATCTGGCCGCCGAACTTGGGGCTCAGATTTACGTTTGTTGGGGCGGTCGCGAGGGGGCAGAGTCTGATGGAGCTAAAGATGCATATGTGGCTCTAGAGCGCTACCGCGAGGGCTTCAACATTCTCGGTGGATATGTAAGAGACAAGGGCTATGACATCAAGTTTGCGATTGAGCCAAAGCCGAATGAGCCTCGTGGCGATATCTTCTTGCCAACCATCGGTCACGCACTCGCTTTCATTGAGACCCTGGATCACCCAGAGATGGTTGGCGTAAATCCTGAGGTTGGACATGAGCAGATGGCGGGATTGAACTTTGTTCATGGCATCGCTCAGGCTCTCTGGCAAGGCAAGTTATTCCATATCGATCTCAACGGACAACATGGTCCTAAGTACGACCAAGATTTGGTCTTTGGACATGGTGATTTGAAGTCCGCATTCTTCCTTGTCGATCTGCTGGAGCGCTACAACTATCAAGGTCCAAAGCACTTTGACTATAAGCCAGCACGTACCGAAGATGATGCTGGTGTCTGGGAGTCAGCAAGCGCCAATATGCGCACATATCTGGCTCTCAAAGAGCGCGCTCTGGCATTCCGCAATGATCCACGAGTTATTGATGCAATGAAGGAATCACGCATTGATCAGCTCGAGGTTCCAACGCTGGCCGCTGGTGAAACATGGCGCGATCTTGCAGATCCATCCTTTGATGTGGAGATAGCAGGCGCTCGCGGATATGGCTATGAGAAGATCGACCAACTTGCCCTTGAACACCTGATGGGTGTCAAAGAGTAGTAACTAGTAGATATAAAAAAGGCGCCTCTTACGAGGCGCCTTTTTTATGGAGTTAATGAGGTTTTTAGTTGGCTACGTTGGCGCCTTTACGAGAGATGGCATCAACTGAGGCAGAGATCAAGAGCACTCCACCAGTAACCAAGTATTGGGTACCGGAGCTAAAGCCCAACAGACCCATACCGTTATTGATAATTGCTACGACCAGGCCACCAAGAACTGCATCGCGCAACTTTCCTTTTCCTCCAAAGAGCGAGGTTCCGCCGATAACCGCTGCACCTACGGCGTAGAGCAACGTGGTTCCGCCACCGGTCGTTGGAGAGATGGAGTTAGAGATCGAGGCAAAGAGCATTCCGGCAACTCCAGCAAGACCAGAGCAGATCATGAATGCGATGGTGCGTACGCGACGAACATTGATACCTGAGCGACGAGCGGCTTCAGCGTTTCCACCAACTGCATAAAGGTGGCGACCAAAGACGGTGCGGTTTAGTACAAATGTTCCTGCAACCAATATTGCAAGCAGAACAGGAACGACAATCGGCATACCCTTGATGCTGCTGTTTGGTGGATTTCCGCGTTGTTCGTTCAAGACATACGTGGAACCCAAGCCGAGAACTACTAGGAGAACATTCTTAGTGAGCCAGACTTTAAAGAGTTCTGATTTCAAATT
>CAIMBV010000221.1 GCA_903839355.1 uncultured Actinomycetes bacterium | reverse complement strand
GATCTGACATCTTCTCACCAGATGCAGTGACCCAGGCATTGTGCATCCAAATATTTGCAAATCCCCATCCCGCAGATTGAGATTGTGCAATCTCATTTTCATGATGTGGAAATATCAAGTCGAGTCCGCCACCGTGAATATCAAATGACTCACCGAGATAAGCATGCGCCATCGCAGAACATTCCAGATGCCAACCAGGTCGGCCGGCGCCCCACGGAGTAGGCCATGATGGATCTCCGGGCTTAGCCGCTTTCCAGAGTGCAAAGTCCCGCGGATCTTTCTTATATGTTAAATCTGCATCTTCGGCCGATTGCAGATCATCTAGCTTCTGACGAGATAAGGTTAAGTAAGAGCTGAGATGGCGCACATCAAGATAGACGTCGCCATTGCCTGGTGCATACGCGCTTCCATTGGCAATCAGAATCTCCATGAGCTCGATCATCTGAGTTATGTGACCTGTTGCGCGAGGTTCGTATGTAGGTGGCATGACATTGAGGGCTCGGTAAGCCTCGGTAAATGCCCGCTCATACTTTTGGGCAACTGCCCACCACGGAGTCTCTTCGTGAACCGCCTTGTGCAAAATCTTGTCATCAATATCTGTGACGTTGCGAATGAAGGTGACGTCATACCCGCTTGCAGTTAACCAGCGTCGCAAAATATCGAAGTTAACTCCACTGCGAACGTGCCCGATATGAGGTGGAGCTTGAACGGTGGCACCACAGAGATAGATTCCAACCTTGCCCTCATGCAATGGTTTGAAATCAGCAACTTCACGAGTTGCCGTGTTGTAAAGCTTTAGGTGCGCTGACATTTGGAAATTCTACCGTGCGCGATAGGAGAGCAGAGCAGTGGCGATCGCCGATATCCCGCGGCCCTCACCAGTAAAGCCCAGGCCATCAGTCGTCGTCGCACTTACAGAAACCGGTACTCCACCAAGCGCCCGCGAGAGCGCCGTACTGGCCTCGGCGCGACGGGGACCAATCTTGGGTCGATTACCAACTATCTGTACTGCCACATTGTTAATACTGAATCCGGCGGCCTGCACTCGCTCAAGCGCCTCTGCAAGAAGCTGCGAACCGCTTGCACCAGAATATTTGGGATCACTTGTTCCAAAGTTGGAGCCCAGATCACCTAACCCGGAGGCGCTAAATAGAGCATCACAAATTGCATGGGCAGCTACATCACCATCGGAGTGACCATCTACGCCGATCTCATTGGGCCATAACAATCCTGCGAGCCACATAACTCTGGAAGGGTCCGCGGAGAATGCGTGTGCATCAGTTCCAATTCCAACGCGAATCTGATTGCTGGATTCTGAAATTAAATACTTGTGAGCAATCTCTAAATCGCTCATCGTTGTAATTTTGAGTGCACGATCCTCGCCGAGTATGACTTTTACATCTACGCCTCGATCTTCGACGAGACCAGCATCATCTGTTACATCATCTGCTGAACTGTGCGCCTTGATGAGTACCTTGCGCGCAAAACCTTGTGGTGTCTGAATTGCCCGTAACTTGGAACGTGTTGGAGTTTTGGTGACATAGTTGTCGGTATCGACTCTCTTGATTGTGTCAACAACTGGCAATCCAGGAATCACGGCCTTCTCGCCGGCGCGAAGTGAATCTATAACTCGAAGCGCGAGGTCGGTGCTCGCCAAGGCGCGCGCTGCATCATGCACCAAGATGAATTCATTACCTTTGTCGACGTGAGCCAACGCTTTTTTAACGCTCAGGGTTCGAGTCAGTCCACCAGTAACAACAGTGACCTCACTGCCGAGGAGTTGCTGAAATTGCTCTTCGTACCCAGCTGGGGCAGCGACAATGATCTGACTCGCGACAGGAGCCATTTGTGCGACAGCATGTTCAATCAGAGTTTTGCCCGCGAGTTGAACTAGCGCCTTTGGAATCTTGGCGCCGAGCCGCTCTCCACTGCCGCCGGCAGGAATTATGACGGCAACTAAATCAGTCACTGGGCTAGCTTTAGGAAGCTAGAACCTCATCAAGGATGACGCCAGCCTTCTCTTCATCGGTTCGCTCAGCGAGCGCCAACTCTGAGATAAGAATCTGCTTAGCCTTAGCCAACATCCGCTTCTCGCCTGCAGAAAGTCCACGATCGAGATCGCGGCGATAGAGGTCGCGAACGACTTCAGCAACCTTGATGACATCGCCTGAGGCCAACTTTTCGACATTTGCCTTGTAACGACGAGACCAGTTTGTTGGCTCCTCGGTATATGGCTGGCGCAGGACATTGAAGACTCTATCTAGTCCAGCTGAGTCGACCACGTCGCGGACGCCGACCAGATCTACATTCTCTGCTGGCACACGGACGGTCAGATCACCCTGAGCAACCTTTAAAACTAGGTAGATCTTCTCTTCGCCTTTAATGGTCCGGGTCTCAATCGCTTCAATGAGAGCCGCTCCGTGATGGGGATAAACAACGGTTTCGCCGACCTTAAATGACATTAATTTGGCTCCTTGGGAATAGAGGCCAATCATACCAGCGACTTGCGTCACAAAAAAATGGGCCCTTCAGCCCTGTATTCTGCAGCCATGATGAAGAAGTTTGCAGGCCTTGCCACGGTTCTCGTTAGCGTTCTTGCCCTTACAGGATGCGGGGCATCGGGAGCACAGGCACCGACCCGCCACATCAAGCAGGTAACCGATGGCGTTGAGGGTCAATCAGGCTCGGTATATATCCGCGACTTCCTACTAGTAGCTCAGCCTGATGGCAGCGCAGCAATCGTAGGAACCTTCATCAATGAAGAGGCAACAACCGATTCACTTACCGGAATCAGCGTGAGCGGTATTAGCGCAACCCTCTCATCACCTTCATTTAATCTCGTTCAAAATAGCCCAGTGATCTTCGCTGGTGACTCCGCAAATGCAACAGGAACTGTTCCTGGACTCAACGCGGTGCCAGGCAATCGTCTCAACGTAGTTGTCTCATTTTCGAATAGCCCATCAGTAACGTTGAGCGCATTGGTTCGCGCAAAGAGTGATTACTTTGCAAACGTAGGTGGAACGCCAGCACCATCGGCTTCACCAACAGCTACAAAGTAAGCTAATAACTAATACGAATTAACCCTCGAATTTGTAACCAAGTCCGCGCACGGTCTGAATAAAGACAGGGTTTCCTGGATCCTCTTCAATCTTGGCGCGCAAACGCTTGATATGTACATCGAGCGTCTTTGTATCGCCGAAGTAATCGCTTCCCCAAACCCGGTCGATTAGCTGGGAGCGAGTTAATACTCTTCCGCTATTTCGAACGAGAAACTCCAAGAGTTCGAATTCTTTAAGGGGAAGTGCTTGTGGGGTTCCATTTACTGTAACGAGATGACGCTCAACATCAATGCGAACTGGGCCAGCAGCCAATAATCCATCGGTAGAAATATCTTCATCTCCACGACGACGTAGCACCGCGCGAATGCGAGCTACCAGTTCACGAGTTGAATATGGCTTTGTTACATAATCATCTGCGCCAAGTTCCAGACCAACAACTTTATCTACCTCAGTATCTTTTGCGGTCAGCATGATTACTGGAACATTAGAACGTGTGCGAATCTGGCGACAGACTTCGGTCCCTGGAAGCCCAGGCAACATGAGATCTAACAGAATGAGATCTGCTCCGTGACGATCAAATTCGGCAATTGCACCAGTGCCAGTATCGGCAACAGATACATCAAATCCTTCGCGCCCTAAGAGATAGGCGAGTGCATCTGAAAATGATGCTTCGTCTTCTACTACGAGGATTTTTGTCATTACTCGGCCTCCACGGCTGTTAGGTGAGGTGTGATTGGAAAACGGATTGTGAAAGTGCTTCCCGCATTTTCAACGCTCCACACTGAGACATCGCCACCATGATTGGTTGCGACGTGTTTAACGATAGAAAGACCTAAACCTGTTCCACCTGTTGCGCGAGATCTGGCGGGATCGACGCGATAAAAACGTTCAAAGATTCGCTCCAGATCTTTCTCTGGAATTCCAATACCTTGATCTGTCACTGAAACTTCAGCAAGTCCATCATTAACGCGTAGTGCAATAGCCACGCGCGTTCCTTCAGGGCTGTAGTTAATAGCGTTCTCGATGAGATTCGAAATTGCCATTAAAATCTGGCTTGGATCACCCTTAATCCTGGCCTGATCCTGCTCGCTATAAATCAACTCGATATTGCGGGCGTTGGCATTGAGTTCAGATTGGTCAATAGCATTAAGTACTACTTCGTTGAGATCGATTACCTTGGCATTCTTTAATGGGTCATCATCTTGCAGACGAGAAAGATTGATGATCTCTTGAACCAGATCGCTCAAGCGCTTGGACTCCGCCTGCATCCTGGTTGCAAAGCGAACGATTGCATCCGGATCATCGGCAGCACCTAAGACCGCCTCGGAGAGAATAGAGAGCGCTCCAATGGGAGTCTTGAGTTCGTGTGAAATATTGGCAACAAAATCCCGGCGAATCGAATCCAATCGCCGCATCTCGCTATCATCAAAGATTAGAACGCAGATCAAACCTTCTTCATCAAGCGGAATTACGCGAACCAGCAGATCGTGGGTTCCAGTTCCAAGTGGACCGCGCGGCAACTCCATGGTCGCCTCTTGGATATTGCCACTTCGGCGAACCGCGCGAATCAAATGCTGCAATGAATCATTGTTGACGCGATTCTCTCTTTGTAAGTTGAAATTACTAAGATTCTCGCTCATGTAAATGATTACATCGCCCTGACCGATGATGATCGCCTCAGCATCGACATGTGAAAGGAGCTTGGCCATGGCAGGGGAGATTTCGTGTGGATCGAGGTACTCCACCACCTCACTCTTGCGCTTTAGCCAACTCACTCTCTAATCGTAGGAGTCTTAAGGGGGTCTGCTCCCCCAAGAGGGGGGTTATGCGGAAATCAGCCCCAAATCTTAAGATTCCGTTTAGGACAAGTTCACATATAGTCCTGTGCCCTACACGCGGTCGGGGTACCCTTCACCAATGCGCGATGTATTCCACGAGGAGCTCGAGTCCATTACGGCCGATCACCTCAAAATGACAGCCCTAGTCCGTGACGCGATCGATTCCGCCACTAAAGCTCTTCTCAACGGAGATCTCCAATTGGCCGAAAAGGTTATTGCCGATGATCTTGCGGTGGATACGATTCAACACAATCTTGATGAGCGAACCATCAACATCATGGCACGGCAACAACCCGTTGCTTCCGATCTTCGTCGCCTCGTTAGCTCACTTCGCATTAGCGCCGACCTCGAACGCATGGGCGATTTAGCACACCACATCGCAAAACTCGCACGCATGCGCTACCCCAACAAAGCCGTTCCAACGGAGTTAGTTGAAGTGGTTTCAGAGATGGGCTCTGCCGCCTATCGCATCGTCGACAAGATGGCGGTCGTACTTGAATTCCGCGACACCAACCGCGCCCTCGAAATCGATAAAGATGATGACGAGATGGATATCTTGCAGCGCAAGCTGATCAGTACCATCCTCGGTCCAGAGTGGAAAAACTCAGTGGAGTCTGCCGTCGATATGGCTTTTGCGAGCCGTTACTTTGAGCGCTTCTCCGATCACGCGGTTTCTATCGCGCAACGTGTTTATTACACAGAGACCGGTGAGTTCGCTCCTAAGGGTTAAAAGTTATTTCTTACCCTGGTTAGCAACAGCTGTAATAGCCTCAGCAGCTGCCGCTGGATCGAGATACTCGCCACCGACTTTTACCGGCGTGAAATCATCGTTGAGTTCATAGAGCAGCGGGATTCCAGTTGGAATATTTAGCGCAGCAATATCGGCGTCCGATATTCCATCCAAATGCTTCACAAGTGCGCGCAATGAGTTTCCATGTGCAGTCACAAGGACGGTCTTGTGAGCGGTCAAGTCTGGAATTATCGCGTCAAACCAGTATGGCAACATGCGATCAACCACATCTTTAAGGCACTCTGACTTTGGAAGCGATGACCCTAGATCCGCATAACGCAGATCGTGTGCCTGGCTAAATTCATCGTTATCTTCGATTGGTGGAGGTGGAACGTCAAAAGAGCGACGCCAGAGCATGAACTGCTCTTCCCCGTAGGCAGCCAAGGTCTGAGCCTTATCTTTGCCTTGAAGTGCGCCGTAGTGGCGTTCATTCAAGCGCCATGAGCGATGAACTGGGATCCATGCTCGATCACACTCATCGAGCGCGATTTGTGAGGTGTTGATGGCTCGGCGCAACAGCGAGGTGTGCACAATATTTGGGAGCAGACCACGTTCCTTTAATAGCTCGCCGCCACGCTTGGCCTCAGCTTGGCCCTTTTCGGAGAGGCGGACATCAACCCATCCAGTAAAGAGATTCTTCGCATTCCACTCTGATTCACCGTGACGCAGCAAGATTAATTGTGTGCTCATTGGACTAGTTTAATAGATATTTCCTCGCCTCGAGACAGCACCCAGTCGTATACATCCAATGTTCGCCTTGCCGTTGATTCCCATCCAAAGTTGGCTGCATGTCCAATTGCCCCAAATGAGAGTGAGACGCGACGAGCGGGATCGGTTAATAGCCGTGAGATGACCGCAGACCAGGCCTTTGGATCATGGCCATCAACAAGTGAGCCAGAGATTCCATCCGCAACTGCAGTGCGTAGCCCCCCAACCGCAGTCGCAACAACTGGAGTGCCACAGGCTTGCGCCTCAAGAGCAACTAAACCGAAGCTCTCGGAATAACTTGGAACACAGACAAGATCGGAAGCGCGATACCAATCGGGAAGTTCATCCCGTGGCACAGGAGGCATAAAGTGGATAACATCATCAACGCCAAGAAATTGCGCGAGTGCCTTGAGTCGCTCAGGCTCGGCCTCGCCAGCACCTGAAGCGCCACCCATAATTACAAGAGCCAACTTGGCGCGAAAGAGTGGGGTGTGGGTCAACATCTCCGCTACAGCACGCACCAAAACTTCCGGACCTTTATGCGGTTGTACTCGACCGACAAAGGTAATCATCTGTGCATCTGGTGCAATATTTAATTTGGCTCTTGCCGCAGCTTTTCCTGCTCCCACCGTGAAACGTTGTAGATCTACTCCGGGGGCAACGACAAAGACATTGTCGGGACAGGCGTCATAGAGTGAAACCAGACTGGCGGCTTCGGCATCGGTATTTGCGATCAGCGCCGCAGCATTCTTAACTATCTGTTCTTCGCCAATGGCGCGGATAACTGGTTCTGGTAGTTCACCCTCGGCCATATTCAGATTCTTTACCCGTGCCATGGTGTGCATGGTGTGAACGAGAGGAATTGAAGTTCGCTCAGACAACATCCATCCCAACTGTCCACTAATCCAATAATGTGAATGCAAGATCTTGTAATAATTTTTCGGCAATGTGTTGAAGATCTCCATTACTCCATGAGTGAGCGCGCCAATTTGAGAAGGTAACTCCTCTTTAGTTAGGCCTTTAAATGGACCCGCCTCCACATGGCGGACAGTTACGCCAGGAGCAATTTCTACGATTTTGGGGAGATAAGGATCGGTAGAACGAGTGTAGATATCTACATCAACACCAGCAGCTGCCATCTTGATGGCGCTTTCAACTACATAGATATTCATGCCGCCGGCATCGCCCATACCTGCTTGATCTAATGGAGAGGTATGCACCATTAATGTTGCAATACGACCTCTCATTAGAAAAGTCTATAACTGGTGAAGCGCAGGCGATACTCGAATTTCGCCTGTTACTCGACCTCCGCCTTTGACTGGGACTGGTTCAATCTCCGCATCGATATTCCAGGCGGAAAGTACTGCTTTTACAATGGCAGGAAAGGCTCGATCGCTTCCATCGCTCACCTTGAATACACATGAGCGACCATCTTCCAGCGACATTAATTCAACTGCTTCAGCTCCATCTTTCATGAAGAGCCCAGGGACTTGTTGCATAAGCGTTGTCGTTAAACGTCCAAGCCCTGCAACCATTTCAGGATGTGCCATGCATGCGCTAACAACTTCTTGATAGACAGGGTCACTCGACACTCGCATCGTGTGAGCCCCGCGTGCAAAATTCCTTGTGGTGATGAGGAACAGTGGAGCACCGCACCCATCAATGGTTGTAGAAAGTACCGACTCCCCAATCAGAGTTTGAATCTCGTGGCGAATCGCGATCTGCAACGGATGCTCTGGCTCTAAATAAGTTGATGTGTCCCAACCATTTACTACACAGGTAGCAAGCATTCCTGCGTGTTTGCCGCTACACCCTTGTGCCAAACGTGAAGGTGGGTTATTTCCCCAAGCAGCTTTCTCGGTGCGACCTAAAGGGTGATCGATTGTATTTTGAAGGTCCGCAACTGTAAGACCTGCACCAGCAAGAATCGATTCAACCACCTGAAAATGGTTGGGTGCACCCGAGTGACTCGCGCAGACCATTGCAAGTTCCTGCGGACTCACTTTAAGTCCGTTGCG
>CAIMBV010000220.1 GCA_903839355.1 uncultured Actinomycetes bacterium | reverse complement strand
TGAGGGATTACGAAGGGTGAGCCAATCCCCGTATCCTTGGGGAACGGAAGAGTCGTCTGGGTCACCGCGTTGTTTCAGCACTAGTTTGCTGGCACCGAGGAAAGTCCGGACTCCGTAGAGCAAAGTGGTGGGTAACGCCCACCCGGGGTAACCCGCGGGACAGTGCCACAGAAAAGAACCGCCGCATCGAAAGATCGGTAAGGGTGAAAAGGCGGTGTAAGAGACCACCGCATTGATGGTGACATCAATGGCTAGGCAAACCCCACTTGGAGCAAGACCAAAAAGATGGCATTGAGAGCTGCTCGCTCGAGTCATCAGGTAGGTCGCTTGATCGCGCGAGCAATCCCGCGACTAGATGGATGGTGGCCCACTCGCGAAAGCGATGGACAGGATCCGGCTTATAGGGCGACTCTTCTCATTTGATATTCGGAGAAGGAGAGATTTTGGGTATTCAGGATCGCGAGCACCTAGAAATATCTTCAGTGCAGGTACTTTCGTCTTGGCTCTCCAAAAATCACTCTATTTCAAATGGTTTATGGGTAATCACCTATAAAAAATCGTCAGGAATCCCATCTCCGACGTATGAAGAATTAGTTCGAGAAGCGTTGTGCTACGGCTGGATCGATTCAGCGTCAGGTAGTGTCGATCATGCACGAACCAAACTTTATCTCTCTCCTCGAAAGAAGGGGAGTGGTTGGTCTGCATCCAATAAGAAGCGCATCAATGAATTATTAATGGATGGAAAAATGAAGCCTCCAGGCATAAAGGTAGTTGAAATCGCAAGAGAGGATGGAAGTTGGAATAAATTGGAATCGGATAACTAAGACAAAATGAAGCTTAAAAATTATTTGGTTGAGAGATTTCCAACTCCGCTGGGTTCCAAAGTTCCTGAAATAACTCTTACTTTTTGGATCATCAAAATTTTGAGCACTGGGATGGGCGAGGACACCTCTGATTTTCTGGTGAAGCAATTTGGTAAGGCGCCGGCGGTCGTGGCCGGTTTTTTTGTTTTATTGCTGGGTCTCTATCTTCAATTTCGATTCCGCACCTATAACAAATGGGTCTATTGGTTTGCCGTTGTAATTGTTTCGGTCTTTGGAACGATGGCGGCGGATGTACTGCATTTAGGTCTTGGAGTTCCTTACGTTGCATCTACGACCTTCTTCTTGATTGCCTTGATATTTATTTTCTGGCTTTGGAATAAGACCGAAGGCACTCTTTCGATCGACAGTATTTCCACTCAACGCCGCGAGCTTTTCTATTGGGCAACTGTCATGGCCACTTTTGCATTGGGTACGGCAGCGGGGGATATGACCGCCCATACCTTCAATTGGGGTTTTCTAAATTCAGGAATTATTTTTGGAGTTCTCTTCTTACTTCCTGGTTTGGCTTATTTGGCATTTAAATTCAGTCCGGTCGTGGCATTTTGGATCTCCTATGTAATCACTCGTCCCTTCGGAGCATCCTTCGCTGATTGGTTTGGAGCCGACAAGGTAAAGGGTGGGCAGGGGTACGGATTTGGAGGTACCGCCTTGGTGTTAACTGTTGCCATACTGGCGCTCGTTTTATCTCTGGGTAAAGAGAAACCGTCGGTTGGAAATTAGAGTTCCATCATGAAAATTGGAATCCACTCTGAACAGTTTCAGAATAATTACTCCAAAGAAGAAGAGCAGCAATTCACTCAGATCTTTGGTGAATTAACACAAGAATTTGCTGCCAAAATGGGAGAGGGAATCTCGGCTGGTGACCCGTCCGTGCAAGAGCTTGTCAAGAGACATTACGACTTCATCTTGCAATTTTGGACTCCGACGAAGGAGGCATACAAGTCGCTTTCGATGAGCTACATCCTTCCTTCGCCTTATCGTGATCACTACGAGGATGTTGCCAAAGGACTGGGGAAGTACCACTATGACGCGATCTGTATCTGGGCAGATAAGAACCTATAAATTCTGTTCCAGATGAAGTTGCTTCCATCTAGAATCCCGGCATGAGTAATGAAGTAGTTGTGCATCTTTTCAAGCAAATGTCATGGGCAAACCACAAACTCTTTATTCAATTGAGTGAATTGCCAACCCCGGCGCTCGAATTTCATGGAGCAAATCCTGAGTGGTCCGTAGCCAACATTGCGACGCATATAGTCCATG
>CAIMBV010000219.1 GCA_903839355.1 uncultured Actinomycetes bacterium | reverse complement strand
CCAGGTGACGGACCAGAGATTGATTATGCCTACCAGGAACAAATGCAGGCTTACTAATCGGCAATTATGGGTGCGATCTGGGAGGGCTACCACAGCGCACAAATTGGCGAAGAGTGGACAGCGTTCCGAAATGCTATCAACCATGCATATCTCACGGCAGTGTTCGATTAAAGGCAGAAGATCTCGGCTGCTGCTCATGGTGGTGGCGGAACCGACGTAAGTAATGATCTACTTGAGGATGCCGGACTAGCCGCTGGAGTTGCTGGTGTGGTGTTGGCTGGCGCGGCATTAGTCACAGGAGCGGTCCCTCTAGCAATTGCAGCAACTATCGCTGGGGGAGCGGCAGTCGCTGTTGATGGATTCGAGTGCCTTGTTAATCACGGCGGTTCGATGCCCTGCATTGGCATGACATTAGGATTAGTCGAAACTTTTGGAATCGCCGGCCTTGCTTTGGGTGCAGCAGGCGAAGGAGTGGCAGCTTTTCCGCTTCGGTTGGCCTCACAGGTACGATTACCGATGCAGTAGATACCATTTCGAGGTGGTTTTAGATGTCGAGAAGATTTCCCAGAAAGAGTTTGTACGGGTTTGAGCTGAAATTAGGGAATCGTATCATGCGGGGTAATCCGCGCTTCCAGGAGCAGTGGGGCGACAAATATGAGGAGTATCAAATTCCGTATATCGCCGCAAGTCTGGGCGATACTGTCATAGGGAGTCTGGTTATCTTATTTGCATTCTTATTGTCCGCTATTTCACGCGGCAAATCTCCGTTATTTGAGGTTTCGTACATATTCTATTTGTTAGCACTTTTGCCAATATCGCTAAGCATAATTAGATATCGCGACAAGAGTCGGATATCACGTTGAATGATTGCGTGGAGGCGCAGGCTAAATTCGTCTTTTGGCCCTAAACATTGGATGATGACTCGGGTTCGACGTAGACACATGAGTGCAATCGTGTTCGTCCTGGCGATCGCTCCGCTTGCTGCGAGGTGCACCTCAGGGTCTCCCCAGTCGGACTCCCTCCGGCCAACTCCAATCTCGTGTAGCTCAGCCGTGCCCATCACGGGATCGGATCAAGAGGTCCATGCCGTTTGGGCGAAGAAGTTTTCCCAAGCCCAGAAGGAAAAGTACGAACTAGGGACGTTGCTTCCGATTACCGGCCAGTGCGTCACTCAAGGTGTCAACGTCCTCACCGGCAATATTTTCACCGCCGAAAACCTCCAGTTCACTACCAGAGCCACGAGGTCAGAGATCAACCAGATCGTCGATGTGATGAAAGCGTCCGGGATGTTCAGCGAGGTCTCAATCAGGAGGATCAGCCCCTCAGATCCATAAAGTTCTCTTCGCTCTAATCGCGCCTGCTCCTGTTCTGATTCTTGTGGTTGATGTCAGTGGGTCTGCTCCCGGAGTAGTTGACTTCTTGATCTGCCTCGACTCACGCTCTGCCAGCCCTCGAGGCCAGCGCCCACAACTTCTGAACCCCGAGAGCCCAATCATCGAGATGGTTCCAAGTGGAGTCCATTTGGGCTGCAAT
>CAIMBV010000218.1 GCA_903839355.1 uncultured Actinomycetes bacterium | reverse complement strand
TATTGCGTAAGGACTTTATTGTCACGGAATATCAGGTTTTGGAGAGCAGGGCTCTCGGAGCAGATCTCATGCTCCTCATCGTCGCTGCACTCTCTGATTCTCAATTGCACGACTTTCATCAGTTGGCCCATGAACTTGGGATGAGCGTTCTCGTGGAGATCCACGATGAAACAGAATTGGAAAGAGCCGTGGCTATCGGATCAAAGATCATTGGTGTTAATGCTCGAAATTTAAAGACGCTAGAAATTCACGAAGAGGCCTTCGCCAGATTATTGCCACAGATTCCAGATGATCGAATCAAGGTAGCCGAGTCAGGAATTGCTACTCGCTCACAGGTAGCTTCCGCAGAGAGCCACGGGGCAAAAGCGATTCTGGTTGGCGAAACTTTGGTTCGAGCTGGTGACCCTGCTCTCGCAATTAACTCCCTTCTCGGTCGATAGCCTGCTGGTACGGTTCGGATATGGGCAGCGTGGTCGAGTCGGAGATTCTTGGTCATTTCGGACCATATGGCGGCAGATTTGTCCCTGAAGCGTTGATAGGTGCTCTCGATGAGCTGGCCCTGGCCCATGAGGTTGCACTTAAAGATCCAGCCTTTCAAGCCGAGCTTGCTGAACTTCACCGCACGTATACCGGCAGACCAAGCATTATTACTGAGGTACCTCGCTTTGCCGAGCATGCAGGGGGAGCACGGATCCTTCTCAAGCGTGAAGATTTGAACCACACCGGTAGTCACAAGATCAACAATGTTTTAGGTCAGGCTCTCTTAACCAAGCGCATGGGTAAGAAGCGGATTATCGCTGAGACTGGTGCAGGTCAGCACGGTGTCGCCTCGGCAACCGCTGCAGCGTTAATGGGGTTGGAATGTGTCGTCTACATGGGCGAAGAAGATACAAAACGTCAATCACTCAACGTCGCGCGCATGAAACTCCTAGGCGCTGAAGTTATTCCTGTTACGCAGGGTAGTAAAACCCTTAAAGATGCCATCAACGAAGCGATGCGCGATTGGGTTACAAATGTTGAGACCACACATTATTTGTTGGGCACCGTCGCAGGTCCTCATCCCTTCCCAACTATGGTTCGAGATTTTCATCGGATCATTGGTATCGAAGCGCGCCAACAATCCCTCGATCTCCTCGGCCGTTTACCTGATGTTGTGCTCGCATGCGTAGGCGGTGGCTCCAATGCAATTGGAATTTTCCATCCATTTATCGATGATGCAAACGTTCGGCTTGTTGGTTTAGAAGCTGGTGGTTCAGGAGTTGAAACTGGATTACATGCAGCGACCATTACAGGCGGCTCACCCGGTGTTCTACACGGCACTCGCTCCTATGTTTTGCAGGATAAGAATGGTCAGACCATCGAATCACATTCGATCTCGGCGGGTCTTGACTACCCGGGCGTTGGACCTGAGCACGCCTATCTCAATGACATCGGTCGCGCTGAGTATCGCGCAATTACAGATGCACAGGCCATGGAGGCATTTGCTCTGCTCTGTAAAACTGAAGGAATTATTCCAGCCATTGAGAGCGCACATGCTCTTGCGGGTGCCATCCAAATTGGAAAAGAGCTAGGTCCTGATTCTGTGTTGCTCGTGAATCTCTCTGGACGAGGCGACAAAGACGTTCAGACAGCAGCAGAGTATTTTGGAATTCCGT
>CAIMBV010000217.1 GCA_903839355.1 uncultured Actinomycetes bacterium | reverse complement strand
ATTCTTTGTTACCTTCTCCAGGAAGATGGATCGCTCAAACTCTAAGTGACCAATATTGATCAGTTCGGTAGGAGTCAGTGGGTTGAAAGCGACGTTCTTTAAGAACCATTCAAAGCCACTTAGACCAATCGGCTTGAAATCTGGAAAGGTCGGAAGCGATTCGATAAGCCAGGTGCGGAACTCGGCAAGTTCATTTCCTGCGGTTACAAACTCACTCAAAAAGGCCTCCGCCTCATCTGCGGAAACATAAGAGAGCAGATTTTCACCGACGGTATTCAATTGCTCTTGGATGTCAGCGAGTTCCGCTATCGACTCTTGTGCAAGCTCTTTATAAGCACTTCCAGTTAGATTGCTCCGGGCATCGGTGAGCGTTACTCCGAAACTCAGCAATATTCTGCGCACATTCTTAATAGTCAATCCATTAACTTCGAGTGGGGTTAAGTAATCAAAGATAACCCCAACGGTTTGATCAATGTAAAAGCGAGGTTGGCGTCGCCAAATTTCTAGGTAATCCAACTCCCATTTAACGCGTGACAGTGCGGAATGTATTAGTGCTTTATCGATCCACTCGGATGGGGAAGTAGTTGAATTGAGATCCGTGAGATTAAATATTGTGGCTAACGAACTTTCAAATGACGCGAGCTCAACTCTGTAGTGCTCCACATCGCCTGCAGACCAACGCGGAATCCAATTGTCGGGGCGCTCAATACGGGGAATGTCATCACCGGAGCGAGGTTGCTGCGCCGCTCTCCAACTCCAAAAATCAGCGGAAAGTTCTTGGATAGTAATCGGATCTGACATTGATACTCGTCCTCACTGTTGCGGTTTCAGCTCTGGCAGTAGCCTATCTCCAATGAGTATCCAGTTATTAGGCGGTCTCATTGTCGCTGGATTGGTGGGGCCACTCCTTAGAATTCCAAAACGGTGGGGCGTACCGGTCGCCGTTGGTGAGTTACTCGTTGGTGCAATCTTGGGAGATAGTGGTTTTAAGAAGATTCCGGTCGCAGATCCCAGCCTAAAATTATTTGCCACGGTTGGCTTCGCCCTCCTTATGTTTGGCGCGGGGAGCCATATCGACTACAGAACTCTCACCAAGAAATCCTTTGAGAAGGCGATCTGGATACTGCTTGCAAATTTTGGATTGGCAGTCGTCGTAGCAATTCTTATAGATCATTTCGCTCACTTCCACAATTGGAAGTTGCTAGCTGTTATCTCCTTTTCAAGCTCTGCCGCTCTCGTCGTTCCTCTCGTTGAGAGTGTGGCGCCTTCGCTCTCACGGAGCATTTTGATTACGCAAGTGACGCTCGCTGATTCCATCGCCTTTGTTGCCCTACCCTTCTTTACTCAAAAGACGAACCGAGTAGAGGCAACGGAGGGCGCGCTACTGGTTTTGGCGTTATCTGTTGTGATCTATTTTGCGCTCCGATATGCAAAAGGTAAAGGTTGGCTTGACTTAGCCCATGGGATCTCCAAATTAGATCACCTGGGTTTAGAGCTCCGCATCAGTTTGGCAACCTTGCTTTTAGTTGCGGCGGTTGCGATTCGCTTTCATGCCTCAGTAATGATCGCGGGCTTCACCTTGGGAGTGGCTTTTGCCAGCATAGGAGTTCCACATCGTTTATCCAGGCAGATATTTGGAGTGAGCGAAGGGCTATTTGCACCCATTTATTTTGTATGGCTAGGTGCCTCGATAAATATTCGCCAAACTTTTCACTCGCACGACACCATCATCTTGGCGATACTGATGTGCATTGGCGCCCTAATAGCGCACCTACCTTCAGCTCTCTTTGCACAACCAAAACGCGATATTTTTCTGGCCAGCGCCCAGTTAGGAATTCCTGCGGCTGCAGTAACGCTGGGGAGTGAAAATCACATAGTGAGCGCCGGTCAAGCCGGCGCCATCATGCTGAGCGCCTTAATAACGATCTTATTTACTATCTAAGAAATCTTTCAAGGTGTGATAATTTTCCTCGGTGACTCTCCCTCTGAAACAGAGAAAATTCGACTATCTATTTCTGGTTTTCTTCTCGTGGGCGTTTATAACCTGCATCATCAGCGATGCCATCCCCACTCTTGGTGTCGTTGAATCCCCACATAGCGGAAATATTCTGGCGAGGCTTAATTATTCCTATGCCAGCGTAAATGATCCTCTTTTCTTGCACCCACCTATTTGGATGAGATTTGTAACGGGACTCTCTGCCTTTGTTTATGCACCTTTTTACTTGGTTCTGGTTTATTCCATTCTTAAGGGCAAAGAGTGGATTCAGCTCTTCGCAGTTATTTATGGAACGTTGATCTCAGGAATTACGGGGGTCGTTGTCTTTGGTGTTGAATTCTTTGGTGAACCTCAATGGAGAACTCCGCACCCTTGGGTCTTCTTGGCATATAACGGGCCTTACGTTCTCATCCCGTTACTACTAATTATTAGGATGCGTAAACCACTACCGTTCCAACGAAAGTTTTGATTCAATTTAATTAGTAATGTAAATCTCGTTGTTCACCTGTGCTACTTGGTAGCTTTGAAGTGGAGACTGCGCTGGACCATTGACTACCGCGCCTGTCTGGGCATCGAAAACAGATCCATGACAAGGACAGTCAAGCTGCTTGCCTGCTGCTCCGACTGCGCAACCCATATGTGTGCAGACAGTTGAATGAGCCGTAACTACTTTTCCAGAGAGATATAGCGCAATCGATACAGATTGACCCTGCATATTTTTTGCTACGACAATCTTCGATACACCTTCGGATAATTCAGAGATATTCGCCACGAAATAGCCATTGACCTTTGATGGAGAAGTTGCTGGAGCAGGCGCTGTTCCACCAGATGACTTTGAGGGATGTAATGAGATTGGCGGCTTAGCTGGTACGAGAGCCTGCCACTGCAATTTTCCATTGCTCTTTACGCAGATGTAGTTCTTGCCTTTAGAAATAATTTTTTGGCCGACGCGAGAGCAGACGGCAGTTGGACTTTGTGCAAAGGCAGCGACTGGAAATTTAGCCAGGAGGAGTGCGGTGCCAGAGCCAATAAGCACGCTTCTGCGAGCAGGATTGAATTTTGCCATGGGCAGAAATTACCCGTTGAAGTGAGTCGGAGCAGTATGAAATTGACTATTTTGCGTGAACAGTGGCTGCGTTTTATGGCGTCACAGCGGGCTAGTAGACTCACGTTCTCGTTGATTCGCTCTCGTTGATCAGTGTGCGCCCCGATAGCCCAATGGCAGAGGCAGAGGACTTAAAATCCTCCAAGTGTGGGTTCGACCCCCACTCGGGGCACGTAATCTTGAGAAACTTTTCTTAAGTGGTTACCCCTCCTCACGGGAGTCATTATTCTTTTCCCGTGTCCACCAGAGTGCTCAACCCGCGAGTACTGCTCAATAGCGGAGTCTTGCTCCTCGGGGCTGTAATCGCTCACTCAGTTGGTTGTGGGACCTTCATCCCACTAGTCCCATTCTTGGGAATCTCGGTGGGTCTGATAGCCATCCTCTCCATCCTCAGCGTCAGAGAGCTTGAAGGTCCAGGCTTGGCCTTAGTAGTGATCGTTGCTCAAGCGGGAGCCCACTTCCTGTTGGGTAGCGGACAAATGAGAATGCTTGTCCCGGTTTGTGGTGGCACCTCGCGCATATTGTCCATGAACATGGGTTCCACGATGAGCCCGACCACGATGATCGCCTCACACACAATTGCTGGAATTGCTTCTTACCTCTTCATTCGAAAGAGCGAGCCCTTCTGGAATTTTGCAGGATACTTCCTAGCAACCATCTTTGTTCCATTCTTCATTCCAAGAACTGAATTGGTTTCTACCCAGTTCAATCAGATCAAGATCGAACTCAATACCTTCATCACACAGCTTCAAAGTTTTCTGACCGAGGCAACTTCTCGGTTGAGTGCTCCGCCGGTTCGTCTAGTAAAAATTTAGTACTAGTTAAGAACCTGCAAACCTAACTTCTCGGCAACCTGCCGAATCAAGTGGGTTTGACTTATACAAGGAGCGCTAAATGAATCATTTCCTACAGTCCGATATGGCTGGAATGAACATGAGTCAGGGTTTCCTGCAAAGCAATCTTCCAATGTTGATAGCTACCGGTATCGCTCTTATCGCGGTTTTCGCCTGGTGGCTTTATCGGAGATCGCACTAATGAATATCCATAATTTTTATATTAGGAGTAAATGTGTCTATCAATGTGGAGTCCTCTCAGGATGACAAAAATTCCACCGTGCAATTTTCTTCCAGAAAATCTGCCTGGCTGGTAACTATCACAGGAGTAGTGGCATTCCTGGCCCTCTATTTCTTTATTTATCATCTTCAATCTCAAGATAAGAGCGCCGCAGCGCTTGGCATGCCTAGCATGCATATGAACAAAACAAGAACCTTCTGGTCGTTCCCAATTTTGCAAGCCTCGGGTCTAGTTGGACTCGTCACCTCATATTTGGCGGTTTTATTGGGTTTGCAGCAATCCCGAAGAGCTGTTGGTTGGTTAAAGCTGGGATATAGATCAATTGATCAACTGCACCGTCACATCGCTTTACTGACCCTCGGTCTAGTGATCGTTCATGCGGTGGCCACAGTCTTTGACGCCATGGGTGATTCGTGGCGGACCGTTTTTTGGTTCAACGGTTGGGCAAATGCAAAGACCGGTTGGCCAGCTGCGGTGTGGGGTTATGACGTAGGAATTATCGCCTTTTACACTTTGTTATTGCTGGGTCCTACCTTCTATCTCCGCCGCAAAATCGGAGTCTCTACGTGGAAGTACCTCCACCGATTCATTCTGATTTTTTATATCGGATCGGTTTGGCACTCACTCATTCTTGGATTGGATATGAGCTATTACAAGTGGATCAGACCTACAACATGGTTACTGCAGATTCCACTTTTGTGGCTCTTTGCCAAGCGTTTCAACGAATTGGCAAAGAAGAATTCGGAGAAGAAATCTGGTGGAAAGTACCTGACTTCGCAGGCCTTGGTCGGAGTGGCCTATGCGGGAATCCTGGCAGCCCTTCTGATTGTCTTCACCGGCAACTCTGACTTCATAGCAAACATTTAATTAATCCAGAGAACCTTGAATCGTTCTCCTGATCATTGAGAGAGCGATTCAAGGTTACAGATGGAACACGGAAGAAAAATAGAATGCAGGAGAATTGGAGTAAAAGTGGCAATAAAGCAAGCTATTGAAGAATCTTTTCCCTCCTTGGCTAAAGAAGCCTTTGGTTGGGATCCAGCCAAAGTCACATCTGGTTCCGGAGTGGATAGGCCTTGGAGATGCGAGCAAGGACATGTCTTCATCACCAGCCCGAACGCGCGGACTTCACGCGGAAGGGTCATACATTGTCCTGAGTGCTCTGGAAAGGTGTTGGTCGTTGGTAAAAATGATCTGGGAACGACCCATCCCGAGATCGCGGCACAAGCCCTGGGCTGGGATCCAACCACCATCACCGCAGGGGCAGGTGAAGTTCGAGAGTGGTGCTGCCCATTGGGTCACACATTTTTCGCTAAGGTTTCTCACAGGAGTTCGGGATCTGGATGCCCCTACTGTTCAAATAGAAAAGTCCTGCCTGGTTTCAACGATTTACAGACAACCCACCCGCATTTGGCGCTGCAAGCCTTTGAGTGGGACCCGCAAACTGTGACCTATGGAAGCGGCAAGCGATTAAAGTGGCGATGCTCCAAGGGTCATATCTTTATCATGACGCCAAATATGCGCACCAATAAGTACCCAAAGATGAATTGCCCGTTTTCCAGTCGTAGCGATAAGCACATTTAGCAAATGAAAACTAAACTTAGGCACTATTCGAGTTCAGGAGATCACGTGAAAAAGACAGCGCTCGCACTTTCAATCTTTCTGGTGATGACCGGATTTTCGGCATCGTATGCCGCAACTCCTTCTGCCAAACCGAAACCAATGGCTGGAATGGATATGTCAGCGCCGACTCCTCCACCAATTAGCGGCACGGCCGCCATGATGGGCGGAACAATTTTCGATGCTGCGATGCCTGACGCCATCGCCAATATCTCATTGAAAGATCAGAACGGAAAAAGTTTTACGTTGGCATCTCTCCGCGGCAAAGAGATCGTCCTGACTGATTTCTTCACCAGTTGCGACATGATCTGCCCAATGACAACGGTCAATATGCGAGACATTGCCCTGGCGGTTAACAAAGCTGGAGATAGTTCTAAAGTGAAAGTGCTTGAAGTTACTGTGGATCCAGGACGGGACACCGTCTCTCGGCTGAAGGCATATCAAGCTCTCTACGGAAATTCTGATTGGACCTTAGCAACCGGTAGTGCTGCAGATATCACCAAGTTCTGGAGTTGGTTTGGGGTTTACACCAAGAAGATTCCCAATGAAGATGGAGAGGGTGTCGATTGGCAGACTGGGAAGAAAATTACCTACGACATTCAACATGATGATGTAGTGATATTGCTCGGACCAAATTCTCATTATCGTTGGATTGACCTTGGAAATCCTGCGGTGGCGAATCCAACGGAGCTTCCAGCCACACTTAAAAGATTCCTCAGCGATCAAGGTCGTCTGAATCTCCTTAAGCCGCAACAACCGGATTGGACTATCGGAGCAGTGTATGGCGCACTCCAGGAGGTCTTTGGGCTCCCCATTGGCCCTAAGATGAAGATGTGAAGAAAGGTCGATTCTCGCTTGTGCTGGCACTGCTCCTAGGGGTGGTGTTAGCGCCCATTGCTTCTGCTCATACGGTTCTTATCGGATCTAACCCAACCGCTGGAGCCACCGTTTCGCAATTGCCCGAGTCGATCGTCTTGAAATTTGCTAACCCGTTATTGACCTTAGGAAGCTCCTCGGTTAATCGGGTCCAGGTTGTTGACCCCATGGGTATGACAATCACTTCACCTGACAATATTGTGAAAGGGTCGATCCTTTCGAATGTTCTCCAGCCCTCTATGGTGATGTCCGGAATTTATAAGGTTATCTTTCGGGTGGCGGCTCAAGATGGACACGTACTTAATGGAAGTTTCAGTTTCAATGTAGGCGACACAAAGAAGGTTACTTCTTCCATCAAAGTTCCAACGTCAGGAAGCGTTACTTTTCACGCTCTAGCAAATGGTAAAGGCGTGCTCGATGGGGTTGGTTCTCCGACAGATACCGCTTCGGGAACCTTTACAATTAATTTTGATAACGACACATTTTGTTATCAGATCACTACAACCGTTAAAGATATAACCGCTGCTCACGTTCACGCTGCTAACCAAAAGAATCTGACGATCTCTGATGAAATCTTTCTTCCTCTTCAACTTGCAAGTGTGAACTCCAAATCTGCGGTCTGTCAAAAAGAAGATGGAGTTTCACTTGCCACACTCGCTGCGAATGCAAAGGATTATGTATTTATGTTGCATTCTAAGAAATACCCTGATGGCGATGTTGCGGGAGTATTGAAGAAGTAACTAATTGGGAGTCAAATTGGGGCACTCAGAAGGAGATTACTTCGTGCCCCAATTGACTATTTTTCGGCAGGTTAACTATTTTTGGCGAGAAGTAACTCCTTTCTGTGAACTTTTGAGATCTGAAAAGGCCAGTGGACTTGCGGCAACGCCAGCCTCTTGTAGCGCTTGCCGATAGGCATCTATTGCATCTTCAAGGTAGCCAAGTCCAGAATAAATGTCCCCGAGTTCGCGCCATGCGAGTGCATTTTGACGAGATAGTTCCATCCCTAGCAGGCTGCCTTTAGCGGCAAGCAAGTTCATCTCTGATTCTGATTGACGACCCAAACTAATTTCAGCGCGCGCAGCTAAGAGGTAGGCATCAGCCCGTTGCAAGAGATCTTTGCTTGGATCTGTGTTGGCGATAGCTGACTTGATGGTCTCAAGAGATTTCTCAAAATCACCTTTAAGCCACTCAACTCGAGCCAACTCTGTTAGATAGTAAGTAAGGTCGACCGGAGATCCATGTTCCTTCAAAAGAACACCCGCTCGATCTAATTGCCTTTGAGCACCTGTTATATCAGGCGGTGTCTGGCGAGTGAGAAGCCAGGCAATAGCTACTCGTAGGCTGCCTTCTTCTCGAGAGTCTTCAGATTCCGAAAATAGACCGGCTGCTCTCTGGGCCAATAGAAGTGCCTGAGAGGCATCCTGGATTGCATCTGCCGCAACGCTTGCGTTCCAATAAATGGATGCTCGTGCAATCGGATCTGTTTGATCATCGAAGATAACCATCGCAGCCTTCGAAATATCATAAGCGCGAATGTAATCTCCACGGAGGAAATGAATGGCGATCTTGCTCGAGAGCAAGCGCGCATATGTCGCACTTTTCTGGAGTTGGGCGGGGACAGATTTCTCTGCCTGTTCTAAAAGTTCTAGAGCTGTTACAAAATCGCCGGATTCTCTTGCATATTTCGAGAGAGTGATAGTCATTTCGATGACCTGCAATGGAAGCCCCGCGCTCTGAGCTAAAGCAATGGCTCTCTTTGTCTCAATGGCAGCCCGATCTAGATCACCAGATTTTTCCAGCGTTTGGGCGTAGAGAGATTGAACTTGGAGCTCAAATTCGGTATCGGCAGGAAGGGATGGAATTTTCAATATCTTTTCAAGAAGAGTCTGGGCGAAAGCGAAGTCGCCATTTTTGAAGGAGATTTCAGCGAATATGTAATCCTTGCGACGACTCTGGTTTGACTCTGATTCAGGCCCATATCGAAGAAACTCAACTGGGACCCCCAGCCGGGACGCCAATTTGGTGACGATCTCATCCGAAGGGTGGCGCTTATTGGATTCGATCAGGGATATATGGCTCACGCTGGTGATGTCCTGGGCGAGCTCTGGCTGGGTGAGGTCGGCTTTGACCCTGAGTTGGCGAAGGCGTTCGCCAAAGGTGAGTTTCTCCATGTATTGACAATAGCACATGACAATGCTTTACTAACATAGTAAAGAAAATTGACAAGTTGATTCGATTCGACCCCAATCCTTTACACGTTCGAATTCGGTCGGGAGAACCCGATTTGAACCACCGCCAGAGGGGATTAAAGAAATGATCGGAAAAGTCGTCGCAGTAGCAAGCGCATTGGTTGTGGGATTAGTTTTGACGGCAACCCCAAGCCAGGCAGCCACCAAAACACAGGGATCACTATCGTCGGGCAAGGGCAAGATTGTATTTATGGCTGGTCCGCCACTTTGTTGCGGATCTATCGCCGGTTAATTTTGAGTTTTAGGACAATTTTGGTGACCTTATGAGTAAGCACAGCGGATCGCACGGTTACCCTGATTCGAGGCGTCATGATGACTTTGTGTCCAGTGGCGCGCGTGAAATATCGCTGATTGAAATCATTGCCATGCTAATAATCATGGTTATCGGGGGAATAGTTTTGTTTGGGGCCGTCTCCCAGGCCCGGGCGTCTGCGCTGCGGAGCGATCCAACTCTGGTCGCTTCCGCAGACCTCGCTTCTGCAGTTCATCAGATTCAGATCCAGAATTTTCAACCTTGCACCTCCAGCAATCCAGAGCCGTACAACCTTGTTACATCTGCTGTTTCATCTGGGGCAAGCTCGGCAAATCTTGCGATCGCTACGACCTCACTTCCACTCGGGCAAGCCCCCTCTGATGGAAAATCTCATCCTTATTTTGCCCGGCTCAGCACAATCAATGGAGTATCGGATTTCAATTGGAGCGTCTCTCCAACTCTTCCAGCGGGACTTTCGCTCTCTGCCGATGGAGTCATATCTGGAGTGCCACAGACAGAGAGCTCGGGGGTTTACACATTTACCGTTGTCAGCAATGGAAATAGTGATTCAAAAGAACTCTCACTTACTGTTGTCTCAGTTGAGGTTAAAGTAAATAACGCTCATTCAAACTGGACTTCCTGTCAGAAGAATACGGATTCAGTAACAGCGAAGAGCTCGCTCGGTAGCAATCGTTCTAGCGGCAAATTCGCACGTGCGAAGAGCGGAATCGTTCAGCAGATTACACTCAGCACGACGGTTGAAGGCCAGAAACTAATAAGAACCGTTACATTATCGAGTTAGAAGTTAGTAAAAGAATCCCGCGAAAGCAGAACTGGGTTTGAACGAATATATAACGGAAGAGTGTGGAAGCCGTGAACTTCCTTGATCCAGCGACCCCCGTTTACCAACTCGCCCGTGAAATAATTTCTCCACTCGCCAGCTGGTAGATAGAACTCCACGCTACCTTCGGCGCTAAATACCGGGGCAACCAGCAGATCGGGTCCGAGCATGTATTGCTGATCCAAAAACCAGACGGTCTTATCTTCAGGAAATTCCATGAACATCGGTCGCATCATGGGTGTTCCTTCTTCATTGACGATCTGGGCGACCTGAAGGAGGTAGGGGAGCAGTCCCTGCTTAAGCTGAACAAAGGTTCGTGTCACATCGACTGACTCTTCGTCGATGCTCCATGGAACTCGAACGCTGCCGCTTCCGTGCAGACGGGAGTGAGAGCTGAGCAATCCAAAGGCGAGCCAGCGTTTAAAAACTGCGGGATCAGGGGTGCCTTCGAAGCCTCCAATGTCATGGCTCCAATACCCGAAACCGCTGCTAAGTAGGCTCAATCCCCCACGCAGACTTTCCGCCATTGATTCAAAGCTAGATGTGTTGTCCCCGCCCCAATGAACGGGCATCGACTGACCCCCCGCCGTGGCACTGCGCGCAAAGAGAATCGCCTGGTCGCCCTTCATCTCCTGCATTAACTCCCAGACCGTTTGGTTATAAATGAGCGCATAAAGATTATGCATCTGCTCGGGATCGGCGCCATTGAAGTATTGAACATCCGTTGGAATTCGCTCGCCGAAATCGGTCTTAAAAGTGTCGACGCCCATCTCAAGCAGCGGGCGCAACTTCGACTTGAACCATTCCCGAGCCGCTGGATTTGTAAAGTCAACGATGGCCTGACCAGCCTGCCAGATGTCCCATTGCCAGACAGAGCCATCGGCTCTTTTCAATAAGTATCCAGAACTCGCCGCTTCATCAAATATTGATGAGGCTTGAGCAATGTAGGGGTTTATCCAAAGAGAAATCTTGACTCCCTTTGCTTTGAGGCGAGCCAACATCGCCTTGGGATCTGGAAAAGTTCTTGGATCCCATTCAAAGTCACACCAATGAAATTCGCGCATCCAGAAGCAGTCGAAGTGGAAAACAGACAATGGAATATCACGGTTTGCCATCTCATCGACAAATTTATTGACGGTTGCCTCGTTGTAGTCGGTAAGAAAAGAGGTGCTGAGCCAGAGCCCAAAAGACCACTCTGGTAGAACTGGCGCTCTTCCCGTGAGTGCGGTGTATTTCGAAATAATCTCCTTGGGAGTTGGACCATAGATCACTAGATATTCGAGATCTTCGCTCTGAGCAGAAAATTGCACTCGCTCCACCGCTTCGGTGCCTACCTCAAATGAGACTCGGCCAGGGTTATTTACAAAGACTCCGTAACCTTTATTTGTGAGGTAAAAGGGAACATTCTTGTAAGCCTGCTCGCTGCTAGTTCCACCATCGAGATTCCACATATCGATGACCTGGCCATTTTTT
>CAIMBV010000216.1 GCA_903839355.1 uncultured Actinomycetes bacterium | reverse complement strand
TTCACCTACTGGAATCCTTTTCTTGCAAGTGAGAACTACCCCTGCGCTTTACGATTAGTACATGCGCAGAATTAGCTTCGAACAGCTTAAGACCGTACTCAAAGATCTACCAGAAAATCCACGTGTTGTGGTCTCCGGCAATTTTGCTATGCCAAAGGCTCTAATGAGCGCCTTCGACGCCGAAGTTCCTAAATACCGTCTCCACATGTTGAATGCACAAGTCGGCATTCCACATCGCGAGGGAGTCTCTTACGAATCTGCCTTTATCGGTCCGGGAATGAGAAATTCAAAACAACTTACGTATATTCCCAGCCGACTCTCTTTACTTCCCGTACTTATAAAAAGTCACCTCAAGCCAGATATCGTTTTAATCCACACCTCACTCCCCCGCTTCGATACGGTCTCACTAGGTACTGAGGTCAATATCCTTCCCGCTGCAATCGAATCAGTGAGAGCCAACGGCGGCCTCGTTATTGCACAAGCCAATTCACACATGCCGTATACATACGGGGATGCCCAAATTTACGAGCACGAGATTGATTTCTTGATTGAGTCCGATGAGGCTCTCACGGAGCATATCTCGGGTCCCTTAACTCCCATCGGTCGCGCAATTGGCGAGCGCATCGCTCCAATGATTAAAGATAATTCCACGCTACAACTTGGAATTGGGGCGGTTCCCGATGCAACTCTGGAACTCTTAAAGGCTAGAAATGGCATGCGGATCTGGACCGAAACATTTAGCGATGGTGTGCTTAATATGGAAGAGGCGAGCGCCCTCGATGAGGGAGTGCCAATTACCGCCTCCTTCGTTTTCGGCTCCAAGCGACTGTATGAATGGCTTCATCTCAACCGCAGAATTCGCATGTTTAGAACGGAGAAGACCAATGATCCTTCTCAGATCGGCAAGCAAGCGCGCATGACCTCCATCAATGCCGCCTTGCAAGTGGACTTGTATGATCAAGCAAACGCATCACGAGTCCGAGGCACTATCTACTCTGGCTTCGGCGGTTCAACAGATTTCATCACCGGCGCCCTGCACTCAACTGGCGGCCAATCCTTTATGGCGCTTCCTTCTTGGCATGCCAAATCCAATACCTCAACGATCATCCCTCTGATCGATGGAGCAGTAACGAGTTTCCAACATTCCCACGTTGTCACCGAAAATGGAATTGCGCGTTGTTTTGGTATGTCAGAAAGAGAACAAGCGGAGAACATCATTGAGTTTGCGGCTCATCCGGATGCCCGAGCTGAACTCACGAAAGCCGCTCAGCAGATGGGACTGCTCGGCTAGAATTTTGCAATGAATGAGCGCCTCAAGAATTACGGCGCTCTCGTCTTCGCAGGGATCTGTTTTGGTACCACTGGGACCGCGCAAGCTTTAGGGCCTGCGGGTAGCTCTCCACTAATAGTTGGTGCGGCACGCCTGCTCTTAGGTTCTATCTTCTTGTGGGCCATCCATATCTGCTTCAAAACCAAGAGCGCTCGAATCGGAAGTGTCGAGTTACTCATGGGAGGTGCGTCGGTCGCCCTCTATCAAATCTCATTTTTCTCCGCAGTGAAGTCGACTGGAGTAGCGGTGGGAACCTTAACTGCCATCGGCTCCGCTCCAGCCTTGAGTGGAATTCTTAGCT
>CAIMBV010000215.1 GCA_903839355.1 uncultured Actinomycetes bacterium | reverse complement strand
TCGACACCTGCAGGAATTTTCACATTAATTGTGCGACGAGAGCGGACCCGTCCATCACCAGCACACTCACTGCACGGAGATGGAATCACTGTTCCATACCCACCACAGTTGTTGCAGGGGCGACTTGTCATCACATTTCCGATAAATGATCGAGTAACTTGTTGGATTTCACCGCGACCCTTACAAATTCCACAGGTCTGAGGCTTGCTGTTATCAGCACAACCAGTTCCATCGCACTTTTCGCAACGCACCGCGGTTTCAACAGAGAGTTCGCGCTCAGTTCCAAAACAGATCTCTTCTAGGGTGAGTTCAACACCGATCAGCGCATCTTGACCTGCTCGCGCCCGTGAACGTGGACCACGATTTCCGCCTCCGCCAAAGAAGGCATCCATGATGTCACCGAAGCCAAAGTTCTGTGCTCCCCCACCAAATTGCGAGAAGGGATCTCCGCCCAAGTCATACTTCTGGCGCTTATTGGGATCGCTCAATACCTCGTATGCCGCGGTGATATCTTTAAATTTATCCTTCACTGCAGGGTCGGGATTTACATCAGGGTGATACTCCCGGGCCAATTTGCGATACGCCTTTTTGATCTCGTCGAAAGATGAATCGCGGTGGACTCCGAGTACCTCGTAAAGATCAGCCAATCGATGTTCCTCCTAGAAACCTACCAATGTATCGAGCGACGGTATTTACCGTTGCCATCGTCTGCGCATAATCCATGCGCGTGGGTCCGATAACTCCCAGCGCACCGGTTGACTGTCCTTCAACTCCATATCCAACGCTCACCAGAGAGGTGGTCTGCAAACTCTTCTCTGGTTGTTCATCTCCGATTCGAACTTGAACATCATCACTTGCATCGGCCAAGAGTCGAAGCAAGATGACCTGTTCCTCCAGAGCCTCCAAGATCGGATAGATAGATGCCGCCGTCTCTTGAGCGCTACTGCGCGCTAAGTTGGCTGTACCAGCCAGCACGACCTTGTTCTCATCAGGGTATTGAATAACTGCCACCTGCTTGGTGAGCTGGGCCAAAAGTTTTGCGGTACGCACAAAGAGATCTTCGCGATCATGTGCATGTGAGAGAAAAGTTTCGATCGCGCGGCGCTCTGCATCAGAGAGCGGTTTGATCTGCGCCAACTTATCGACAAAGAGGCGGTATCCAGTATTGGTTGGAATTCGACCGGCACTGGTATGTGGTTGAGTGATCAGACCAGCATCTTCCAAGATCGCCATATCGTTTCGAATCGTGGCAGGAGAGACTCCGAGTGGATGTCGTTCTGCGATGACCTTGGAACCAACCGGTTCTTGCGTAGCGACATACTCATCCACGATGGCTCGGAGTATTTCTAGTTGGCGCTCTTGCATGGTTTTCGTAATCTACTACACGAGTATTTCGCGCACGATTCGATCTGCCACCAGCCTGCCCGTTGGGCTTAATACCAGGCGACCACGCTCCCAAGCAGTTCTATCCAAGT
Organism: uncultured Actinomycetes bacterium; assembly: GCA_903839355.1. Lineage (GTDB taxonomy): Bacteria > Actinomycetota > Actinomycetes > Nanopelagicales > Nanopelagicaceae > PALSA-747. Next base: position 406 of record CAIMBV010000215.1, on the reverse strand, counting down.
GACCTTCGTCAAGGAAACCTGGCAGCGCCTTCGCCTCGGTCGCAGATAAAGAGTCCAGAGCAATTCCGGAGGCCAGTCGAATCTGCAGCATGATCTCTTCGCTACGCGCCTGATCGCTCGTGAGAATTTCTTCTTCCTGCATGGGGTTCCCAGATTCGATGACCTTCTGCGAATACGCGGCAGGGTGTTTCACATTCCAAAATCGCCGTCCCAAAATGTGGGAATGGGCTCCCGCCCCTGCACCCCACCAGTTATCACCGTTCCAGTAGGCGATGTTGTGACGACACTCTGAGCCAGGTTTGGACCAGTTACTGAGTTCATACCAATTAAAGCCAGCAGCAGAGAACTTCTCATCGGCGAGGAGATATTTATCAGCGGTCTGATCATCATCTGGCATCACAACTTC
>CAIMBV010000214.1 GCA_903839355.1 uncultured Actinomycetes bacterium | reverse complement strand
GAGTAACCACCAGACAAATGTTGCTGCCGCAAGTGCTACGAATATTCCGAGATTAACTCGGTAGTTAGAGCCCGCTAGAAGAGGCATGCGAGCTGAAGGCAAGACATCAGGGGAAATTGGATCACGACGGCCCGGACGAAGAAATGTTGTTGTGCCTAAGAGCCACATCAAGAAATAGAGCGCTACGTAGTTGAGCATGATGGTGACGATTACCTCGTGGGCGCCGGTGCGCGCCTTAAGTAATCCAACCAGACCACCCCACAGTGCACCCGCGATAATGGCGGCAACCGTTGCGGCGATCACGTGAATTCCGATCGGCCAATGAAAATGAAATCCGACATAAGAAGCGGCGATTGAGCCGAAGATAAATTGGCCTTGGGCACCAATGTTAAATAGTCCTGCCCTAAATGCCAGCGCAACAGATAGTCCCGCCAAAATGAGAGGAGCTGCGGTAACTAAAGTCTCTGAAAGTGGGTACCACGACAAGAGCGCATCATGAGGTGTAGCAAGGCTTGGGTTGTAGACCGAACCTTCGAAGAGTGCGAGGTAGGACTGCCATACAGCAACACCTGCGGCCTTAAGGAAACTCCACGGATGGCCAATGTGTTTGAGGACAGTTGAATCCGAGAAGGCGATGAGCAGCGCGCCGAAGGCCATCGCTAATAGAAATGAGAGACCGGGAAGGGTCAATGCGCGCAACGATGGGCGCTTGATCTTAAACTTACGCATGTACAACACCTGCCATTAGTAGTCCGAGCTCTTGCGCGCTTACGCCTGATGGAACGATGGAGAGAATTTCGCCGCGATACATAACAGCTATTCGATCGGCTAACGCCAAAACTTCATCGAGTTCAGTACTAAATAACAGGACCGCCCGACCAGCGTCTCGCTCTTCCAAGATACGTTTGTGAACAAACTCGATAGATCCCACGTCGAGGCCACGCGTTGGTTGCGATGCAACCAATAGTTTGACCGGGCGGGAGAGTTCGCGTGCCAGAACTACCTTCTGCTTATTACCGCCAGAGAGGGAGGAGATGGGATCGGTTACTGACTGTAAGCGGATATCAAATTCAACCTTGCGCTTCTCAGCCTCTAAGAGCACGGTATTGGGCGACATTTGAATTCCCTTGGCATATGGCGGGAGATCATGCAGATCCAAGATGAGGTTCTCTGCAATCGACATCGATGCAATGAGACCATCCAGTTCACGGGATTCAGGTACAAAGGCGATACCAGCGTGGAGCGACTCCCGAACACTCTTGCCAATTACCTCTGCGCCATCCAGAATAATTGAGCCTTCGACATGCTCTTCTAGATTGACCATGGCGCGGGCAACTTCAGATTGACCGTTTCCTTGAACTCCGGCGATCGCAAGAACTTCACCAGCTCGAACTTCAAAATTAACGCTGTTTACCAAGGCGCGTCCGGAGTTATCGCGAACCGTTAAGTCTTTAACGGTGAGGACTGGCTCACCGATCGAATGCGCGCCTTTATCAGGTGCCAGTTCAACCTCACGGCCAACCATGAGCGAGGCCAGCTCCTTTTGAGAGGCGTCGGGGGAGGCGTTGCCAACGACCTTGCCACGTCGAATAATCGTGATTCGATCGGCAACCTCTTTGACCTCACGCAATTTGTGGGTGATAAAGATGATCGAAGTGCCCTGCCCCTTGAGCTCCTTCATAATCTTGAGGAGGTCATCCGTCTCTTGCGGAGTAAGTACTGCGGTAGGTTCATCAAGTATCAAAACCTTGGCGTCATAAATTAGTGCGCGGATAATCTCAACGCGCTGCTGCACTCCAACTGGTAGTCCTTCAATCAGATCGTCTGGATTAACATTGAAATTAAATTGATCAGAAACCTTTTTGATCCGCTCACGTGCCTCATGGAGATCAAGGCGTCCCGCAAAACCACTCTTCTCATGTCCCAGAACAATATTCTCGGCAACGGTAAAGACTGGAACCAACATAAAGTGTTGGTGCACCATTCCAATACCCGATGCGAGGGCGTCGCTAGGCTCTTTAATATTCTTTACAACATCATCAACTAAAATCTCACCGCTGTCAGGTGCTACGAGCCCGTAGACGATATTCATCAAAGTGGATTTGCCAGCACCGTTCTCACCCAAGATGGCATGAATTTCGCCGGTCTCGACACGTAGATCAATCGAATCATTTGCGAGCAGAGCCCCAAAGGACTTGGTTATCCCGCGAAGTTCTAGTGACACGAAAATCCTCTCTTCATCATCTGGGCAATTAAATCAAGATTTATTAAAAAAACCGAGAGGGTTATCAAATAACCCTCTCGGTTTTAACGAACTAGTGTTCTAGTTCTACTTTGTTACATCAACAGCACCAGATGAGATTTGTGTTGCCAATTTACGGATCTCTTGCTGTAGAACAGCAGGAACCTTACGTGCCAAGTCGTGGAATCCAGCAAGACCAGTTCCCTTGTTAGCAAGAGTTCCAACATATTGAACGTTAGTGAACTTGCCAGCAGCGACGTCCTTGATTACTGCAGCAACTGAAGCGCCTACGCCCTTGGTTACTGAGTTAAGGATTACAGCCTTGACCTTTGGATCTGTGACCTGTCCCCACATATCGGAGTCAACACCGATGGTGACTGACTTACCTGAGGTGACTGACTCGCCAGCAGTTGCATTCTCAAGTCCACCAGCAACTGGGAAGATTACATCCGCACCCTGTTGCTCGAAGTTCTTAGAGATCTGAAGTGCCTTGTTTGAATCGCTGAAACCACCAACGAATGTTCCATCTTGCTTAGTGGTATCCCAGCCAAGAACGACAACCTTCTTGTTCTTCACTTTGTTGTAGTAAGCAACACCGCGTGCAAAGCCATCCATGTAGATGGAGACTGGTGGAATATTGATTCCGCCGTAGGTTGCTACCTTGCCGGTCTTGGAGTAGCCAGCAGCGAGGTAACCTGCCAAGAATGCAGATTGGTTAGTTGCGAAGGTCAAGCCACGAAGATTTGGAACGGCCTTGCCGTTAACAAGTCCTGGATCATCAACCTGAGCAAACTTAATGTTTGGGTTTGCGACAGCTGCAGCATCGATAGCTGAAGTGATCAAGAAGCCAACACCAATGATGAGGTCGCACTTTGCGTCTACGAGAGACTTAACTTCGCCTGTGTAATCAGGGTTGTTTGCATCTGCAACAACGTATGAAACCGTTGCCTTGTTTTGCACTGACTGTGCGCCAGCCCATGCTGATGCGTTGAATGAGTGGTCATCGATACCGCCGGTATCGAGAGCCAAGCAGACCTTTGGCTTTGCGGCTGCGAGTGACGCAGGGGCGTTAACAATTCCAACCATTGAGATTGCAAGTGTTGAAGCCGCTGCGAGAGCAGTGAACTTAACTGTTTTCTTCAAGATTTCCTCCCGAGGGTCCCTCGCTAGTGAGGGGTTGAGTGTCTGTAACTTACTCAATTTATTCGCAATAGG
>CAIMBV010000213.1 GCA_903839355.1 uncultured Actinomycetes bacterium | reverse complement strand
ATCGCAGAGTTGGCGGATAAATGGCTTTGCGGCTTCAAGTCCTTGACCAACAACCTCTTCGGTTGGAGCTTGTGCGCCAGCCTTGATGAGATCGAGTGTCTGAGTTGTAGCTTCTGCTTCAACCATTATGACTGCAATGTCATCTCCAGCGATCGAACCAGCGACGACCATGTCGAATACAGCCTTCTCCAAATCAGAGTGATTTGGGAATGCAACCCATTGACCCTCGATCAAAGCAACGCGTACTGCGCCGATTGGACCAGAGAATGGCAAGCCTGCTAGCTGGGTAGACATTGATGCTGCGTTGATAGCAAGCACGTCATACATGTGATCTGGGTTGAGGGCCATGACGGTGACGACAACCTGAACTTCATTGCGCAGACCCTTTACGAATGCTGGGCGAAGTGGGCGGTCGATCAAACGACAGGTCAAAATTGCATCTTCAGATGGGCGACCTTCGCGGCGGAAGAATGATCCTGGGATCTTTCCTGCTGCGTACATACGCTCTTCAACATCCACTGTGAGTGGGAAGAAGTCGAATTGATCCTTTGGCTGCTTTGAGGCAGTTGTTGCTGAAAGCAACATTGAATCATCATCGAGATAAACAAGCGCGGTTCCCGCGGCTTGACGTGCTAGGCGACCGGTTTCAAAACGGATTTCGCGCTTTCCATACTTACCGTTATCAATTGTGGCAACGGCGAACTTAACATCTGGACCCTCCATGGGTCATCTCCATTTCTCGGCTCTCTCACATTAGGAAATGGATCTTCGATCGAAGTTCACGGGCTGGCCCGTAAACCACTACCGAGGACCGATTTACTAAAGAGAGAGCTGTTACTTAATTCTTAATTAATAATGAGTATTAATTAACGACGAATACCGAGCTTTTCGATAATCGCTCTGTAACGCGTGACATCTGTCTTTGCAAGGTATTGCAGCAGACGACGACGCTTACCAACCAACAACAAGAGGCCACGACGATTGTGGTGGTCATTCTTATTTGTCTTGAGGTGTTCGGTAATCTCTTCGATTCGGCGCGAGAGCAGGGCAATCTGTGCCTCTGGGCTTCCTGTGTCAGTGGCAGAAGCGCCGTATTTTGTGATGATTTCTAGTTTCTCTGCTGGCTTTAAAGCCATGGTGGCACTCCTTTGACTTTCACGAGGGCCTCGGTGTGAATCACGAAGGCGCGCTTTCTCGCTTGTGGACAAAGGTTACCAGCGAGGCGTATGAGGGGAGAAATCGGGGCCAAATTGAGCGTAAATCTGGCTTACGCGGTGAGCTCTTTGGCCCTTTGGCAATCGATCTTCATCTGTTCCAACAATGGATCAAGCCCATCGAATTTCAGGGTATCGCGCAGGCGGAATCCAAATTCCAGTTTGGCCTCTTGGTCGTAGAGGTCAAGGCCAGTTTGATCGAGGGCATATGCCTCGACTTGGCGACCACGTACCCCTGGGAAGGTTGGATTAGTCCCGATTGAGATCGCCGCCTGCCAACGTTTATCTCCGACAGTAAGCCATCCGGCGTAAACACCGTCAGCGGGAATGGTGGCGTGCTCTGCCAAGCCGATATTTGCCGTCGGATATCCGATGGTCCGACCACGCTTCTCTCCGTGGACCACTGGACCGCGAAGATAGAAAGGGCGGGTCAATAATTCATTTGCTCTCTCTACATCCCCATCCACGATCAAATTCCTGATCCGAGTTGATGAGATTGCACTGCCGCGATCCTCCGACAAGGCGACTGCACTTACCTCAAATCCGCTGGCATGATCTTTTAGATACGCCGCGTTGCCTGCAGCTTTATGACCGAAGGTGAAGTTGGCGCCAACGGTTACATGAGTTGCACCGAGTTGATTGACCAAAATTTCAGAGATGAACTCATCCGGAGATTTAGCGGAAAACTCTCGAGTAAATGGAAGTACCACGACTGTTTGTGCGCCGTGCTCCTTTAATAGTTGTATGCGATCTGCAAGAGTGACAAGTGCTGAGGGGGTGCGCTCGGGGGCGAATACCGAGGTTGGGTGCGGATCAAAGGTGAGTACGGTGACCGCTCCATACTTGGCAGCTTCGCGCAAAATCTCTTGATGCCCGCGATGCACGCCGTCAAAAATCCCAATTGCCACTGAGGTCATAGCGCGGATTCTTTCATGGAAACCAGAGTTGGGGCGGCCAAGATCTTCTCGCCGATCTGCCGATTCTCGAGTAGTGCAACAAAGGTGCCGTCAGCAGAGAGGGCAGCAGTTGTTCTCTCAGTCTGATTGGCCGAAATTGTGCGACCAAATGAGATTTCGTTTAATTCGCTGGGATCTAACTCACGAATGGGCAGGATTCTAGAGATTCCACT
>CAIMBV010000212.1 GCA_903839355.1 uncultured Actinomycetes bacterium | reverse complement strand
ATTGCAGTCTTCGAAGCCTGCCCTTCGTATAGTCCTCCGCTGTAAGAGTGCGGGTGAGCGGGAGAATGCTGGTGAGAGAGCACAAAAATCTTTTTGCCCTTGTATCTATCCAACAGGAAGGCACTTCGGTCCTAGCTGGCCGGCCTTTGCTCCAGCGATGAGCCCCCTAAAGTATTTTTCCAAGGCAAAGACTAGGGGTTGGTGTACATAGTCAAGTCATATCCGTGTGCGTTGTGATATCTTACTTAGTTCTGATAGTTCATTTGATTTAAAGGTCCTAACTCTGTCACGGGTAGCTCCATAGTCTTGGTCTTGAGAATGTTCATGCGAGACCTCATGCTAACTGTCTTATAATTCGAGGGAGTCACTCTCACATTAAGTGGTACAGGCGCGTTTTAGTTTTGAGAGATGCCCTCCTTAGCGGCTTGGCTGAATAGGAAGTCCTTAGTAAAGAGAGTCCTGCCTGCTTCTAAGTCCGTGAGTGGATTCTTTTCTTCGTCATTGTCAGGTTGAGACCTTCCCTCTCCAATCTTAAGCAAAACGTTGCTGCTCTAGTCATACCTCTTAAGGATAGAAACCTTTGTCAATTTCTGGGGGACGCTGCTGCTGCCCTTACTCACAATATGAGTCTCAATATCGCTATTGACCGAGGTATTGTGATACTTTCCGAGCCCACTGCCGCCTCTTTGGCCCTTGTTGCGCATCATCTATCTTCTCTGCTTGTGCTGCATATACTCTAACAGATTAAGTGTGGTCCGTTGATGATTTTCTTTCAGAATCTCAATGCTGTTTTCAACACTGTGGTCCTTTGAAGTCTCCTTTTTCAACTTTGATGAGAGTATGTTTGCCGGAGTTACTTGGGTTGAGGGCTTGATCGATCCAAGGGGTCGGGTCTGCGAAGAACCTAGGGATGAGATTTGGCGAGAGCTAGTATAGAGGTTACGTTTGTTCCTCGAGGCTAAAAATCCATTCGGATGTGGCTTGTAGTGGGAACCTTGGAGTGCTGCTTTTTAAGAAAATGCATTTCTCTAGGCAGCCTGGGCGTTTGTCTGCTTTGCCAGACTCTTATAGGCCAGATCAGCAACCTTCTTGTCTTTAACTGCGAGTTCAAGATAGAACTTGAGCTGCTGAAAGGTCTTCGGCCTGATTGAAGCATTAAGACATGTGGCATAGGAAGGCAGCTTGAATGAGCGGGTTGACATCGAACTCTTATTCAAAGTCGATGAGTTAAGTTGGTCGTTAACCGTCGCTGCACTTACGGACCTAAGACTTTCCTTCCTGTGGTGAGTGTTCCTCAGCCCCTGATGGCTGTAGGAGCTCCTCGCACCACCATCTTGGCCAGTCTATACTAAATAAGCTTTACACAAACATACCTCAATCTTGATGTAAGTGTGCTGGATTCCCTTGGCTGTGCTCGCCCCCCGAGCCACGCTTTTACTGGCCATCTTGGCTATCTTATCCTTGATGACCAACTTCTGAGTGAAGCTTTTCAGCGCATCGTAGTCCCTCTTGCCGACGATGATGCCTCCCTTGGGCGGCTTCAGATGAGGATGGAACCTGAGGGTAACGCCTTCGCTGTCGGCCCCGGCAGGACTAAGCAGCTGGGAAGCGGGAGGGACTCCTCTCCATAGTTAGCCGGTGCTGCTTTGTTTGAGCATTCGCGACTGATTTGGTGAAAGTGTGCCATCTAGAAGGCCGTTTTATTAGGCTGGGCTGATCTTTGCCATACTGTTTTATTGGAACATTTTTATTGTTAAGTTATAAACCGAGCGTGTCATCTCTGAATAGAGGGGTTTTGGGGTTTTGGGGTTTTGGGGTTTTGTATGACAAGCGCCGCAAAGATCCCGTCTTCATGGACGCACTCAAAACAGGCGAAGGTGTTGGTGCTGGT
>CAIMBV010000211.1 GCA_903839355.1 uncultured Actinomycetes bacterium | reverse complement strand
TGGATTGGGTTTTGATCGCCGCTGGCATTTGCGTACGTGACAAGAGCGGCACGATTAATGATGTAGGTCTTGGACGGAAGTACCTGCCCCGGAACTAATGTGCTCATGCGCGAAAGACCAAGGTCGACCAGCTCGACACAGCGACATCTCCGGATTCGACGAGGTCGCTACGCACTGTAACAATTTCATTTCCGGCAACCATGCGAGCGCTCTCGATGGTGGAGTTGCAAGTGATCACCATGCCAGCGGTTAATGGTCGGTTGATTGCGAATTTCTGATCACCATGAACTACGCGGCTCCAATCAAGACCTGAACCCTCCAAAACAGCCTGGGATTGTTCCAGCGAGATAGTGATCGCATAAGTGGGGGGAGCGATGTGAGTATCTGCTTCACCTAGAGCCATGGCAAATGCGGCGATAGATTCTGCGGAGATGGTTGTACTAGTGGCACCCACAAAGGTGCTCCCGACGAGGTCGGGGTTAAGCATTAATTAACGAGTTTCGCGGTGAACCGTAGAAAGTTTGCAACGTGGGCAGAACTTCTTGAGCTCAAGGCGATCTGGGTCGTTACGGCGGTTCTTCTTGGTGATGTAGTTACGCTCTTTGCACTCGACACAGGCCATAGTGATCTTAGGGCGGACATCCGCGCTCTTGCTTGCCATGGTCGTGCTCCTTTTAGTGTCTTCTTAGTCTCAGTGTTGGTCTTAAGGCTAATTCAATGTAAGAGGTGAAGGTTACTTCATCCCTTAGCTTTCGTCTAAATCACGCTTAATTCCATCGAATTAGCGCGTAGTTTTGGTAGCGGAGGCCGGACTTGAACCGGCGACACTGCGATTATGAGCCGCATGCTCTACCAAGCTGAGCTACCCCGCCAGGAGTATTTCTAGAGTATTTCTAGAGTATTTTTCGAGCCCCCCAACGGAATCGAACCGTTGACCTTTTCCTTACCATGGAAACGCTCTACCGACTGAGCTAGGGGGGCGGACCTTCGCCCGCAAGGTTACAGGCATAGGGCAGTTCGGGTGAAATTCGATAGAGGGGCCGACGAGGCTTGTACCAACTCCCCCCTGTTGAAAGGATGCCCTCATGAGCGGTCCTGAGATCCACATTCGCAAAGTTCCCCACTGGCATCGTCCCCACCTTGGGGAGCATCGCTGGCCCGTCTCCTTCGTCGTCGCCGTTGTGATCCTGCTGCAATACCTCCTTCCAAAGACGCTCTCGCTAAAAATCCAACCTGAGATCTGCATCGTTGAGGCAGTCCTGATGCTTGCCCTGTTCGCCATCAGTCCAGGTCGAATTAATGCTCACCGTAAAAGTACGTGGTGGACCGGTATTGCCTTAACCGGGGTAATGACGGCCAGCAATATCGCATCAGCAGTGCAATTGGTGCAGCGTCTTATAGATGGAACCATCAAGAGTCCTACCAGCCTCTTAGCTTTTGGAGGTTCAATCTGGCTCACAAATATGGTGGTCTTTAGCCTTTGGTATTGGGAATTCGATCGTGGAGGTCCCGGCGCTCGGGCCGAGGCGATAGATCCTTTTCCTGATTTTCTCTTTCCACAAATGACTAACGCAGAGTACTCACCTGCCGAGTGGACACCCACATACTTCGACTATCTATTTACCTCGTACACCAATGCGAGCGCCTTCAGCCCAACCGATGTCATGCCTCTAACTCGATGGGCGAAGATGTTGATGATGGTACAAAGTGCGACATCACTTATTACCGTCGGACTAGTGATCGCTCGAGCGGTAAATATTCTTCACTAATTACTCAACAGTTACAGTAAAGGCGATCGTCGTTCCGTTGTGATTGAGCGTGACGATCGTTGTGCCCTTTTTGAGAGGTTTTAATCCAGGGTTGGTTGTGTACGTACCCTGATTGCCTCCGGGAGTGAAGGAGACGATGGTTGGGTCGGCAACGGCTGCGCTCCACTTATCTGGATCTGGAACCGTGAATACAATGACATTGGTTAGGGAAACTGCAGCGTTTGTTACGACTGTTGGATCAACCAAGATTGGTGGAACGAGGGTGCTGCCAGGAGCGGTATAGCGCGGCACCAAATGCCCGAAGAATTGATTGAGTTGGGCGCGCTCTATCCCGACGCTAATAACCGCAATTTGTGTTGAAGTGAGGCTTCCTGCACCCGGCTTTGTTACGACGGTACGAGTCGCACCTCGAATAAGCATCATATTGAGAGGGCAAATATTCTTGGTTGAACTTTCGGTAAGCAAGAAATATTTCCTGCCGCTGCCGTAGTTCACATTGAGAGCCAAATCCCCTACGCCGCATTTGTGCATCCCAAAAGTCTTTAATGCAAGTCCTGCGGTATAACTTGGTTGGTAAACCACGTAGTTCAAACCAACTTGAGCATCCTCATACGGGTTTCCACTACCCATTGCCATTACAGGAAGAGCTGTCGTTACTAACGTTGCAACAGCGAGAAGTGATACGAGAGTGCTCTTTATCTTCATACGAAAAGTTTACAAGGAGCCGCTGAGAATTAACTGAGTCAAAGGAACTCGAGTGCGTGCAGAAATCTCGCGTTCAACCATCTTCTCATCACCGAGTGCGTCAGCAGGAGCCTGCTTACCAATTGCCAAAATAGCGATCGGGGTGATTTCAGGAGATAGCCCAAAGTCCTTTATTACTGCCTCTTTATTAAATCCTCCTATTTGATGCACAACCTGGCCACGGTGGTGTGCCTCTACAGTCATCAATGATGCAGCGAGCCCAGCATCATAAAGAGCTCCGGTTCTTAGAGTTCCATCGGGCTGTGTAGTGACCGCCGCCACCAAAATTAGAGCCGATGCCTTGGGACTCCAGGTTTTATTAAATCCGACCATGGAATCTACTAATTGTGCGAAGCGATGATCTCCACGCCGTGCAACCACAAATCGCCATGGTTGCGAATTGTTTGATGATGGGGCCCAGCGAGCAGCCTCCAAGATGCCAGTCAAATCAGGGATTGAAATCTCTGCACTGCCATCGTACTAGCGAGGACTCCATCGCTCAGCCAAAATTGGGTGGATTTCTACCGAACTATCTGCTTTTTTTCTCATAATCCCATAACAAATATTGGTTGGCGTTTATTTCAACCCTATACTTCCGCAATACCCATCGACAGGGCCGCCGGTGTCATTGTGATCTTAGATACTGGTTTGGAGAGCCCGCATGACGCACTTTCAAGCGTTAGATGAATTTCTTGTTGAGGGGCAACCTCGCGAACTTGTTGCAACTCTCTGGCAAGAGCTAACCAAAATCACTCCGCCAGATTGGATCTCAAAGGCAAAGCAGCGTGATCTCTATCTTGCGATGCAAGGAATCACATTTACTCTTTCTGGAGTGGAACGTCCACTCCCTGTTGATCTAGTTCCGCGAATAATAGATATTTCAGAGTGGAAACATCTAGAAGCGGGAATTAAACAGCGCATCAAAGCGCTAGAGCTTTTCCTCGATGATGTGTACGGCAAACAACAACTATTCGCAGACCGAGTTGTTCCAAAATCCCTCATAGTTACCTCAGAACATTTCCATCGAAGTGCCCACGGAATTAGCCCAGCGAATGGCGTGCGAATTCACGTATCTGGAATCGATATTGTTCGCGACCAACACGGCGTCTTGCGTGTTCTCGAAGATAACCTCCGCTCGCCATCTGGCGTTAGTTACGTATTGGAAAATCGCCGAACCATGGCCCATGTGGTTCCGGAATTATTCAATGACTATTCGATCCGAAGCGTCGATGAATATCCAGAGCGCCTCCTAGCCGCTCTCGTCTCGGCAGCCCCAGAGAAGAAATCACATCCTAACGTCGTAGTACTGACTCCTGGAGTGCACAATTCTGCCCACTTTGAACACGCGTTTCTGGCTCGTCGCATGGGCGTTGAGCTCGTCGAGGGACGAGATCTGTACTGTAAAAATAATCAAGTGTTTATGCGCACAACAAAGGGTTCAGAACAGGTCGATGTCATCTACAGACGTATCGATGATGATTTTCTAGATCCAATCCACTTTAAACCCGACAGCGTCTTGGGTATCCCTGGCATCATCAATGCCGCCCGTGCCAACAACGTCTCGATTGCCAATGGCGTAGGTAATGGCGTTGCTGATGACAAGGCGCTCTATCCCTATGTGCCAAAACTGATTGAGTATTACCTCAATGAGACACCAATTATTCCCAATGTCGATACCTATGACCTGCAACTACCCGATGCTCTTGATTTTGTATTGAGCAATCTCAATGAACTTGTCGTGAAGCCGGTAGCAGGCTCGGGTGGATACGGAATAACAATCGGTCCGCGCGCAAGCAAGGATGAGTTAAAGGTGGTTGCAAAGGAGATCTCACGAAATCCTCGCAACTGGATTGCACAACCTTTGATAGCACTATCAACCTGTCCTACTGTCGTGGAAGATGGAACTATTGCATCGCGACACATTGATTTCCGCCCTTTCGCAGTCAATGATGGAAATGAAGTTTGGGTGTTACCCGGTGGATTAACTCGAGTAGCGCTAGTCGCTGGCAATGTGGTTGTTAACTCCAGTCAAGGGGGCGGAAGTAAAGACACATGGGTACTTGCCGCTAGCGAGTCTGAACCACAGTCATATCCAGAAGTCACATCGGATGAATTACAAGATCCGCTCGACTCCGAAATCATTCCCGCGACCGCAGGACCCGATGTTCTTCCAATAACCCGAATGCAACAACAGGAAGAACAACAGCAGCAGATCGGAGCAGAGAATGCTTAGCCGACTTGCCGAATCATCTTTCTGGTTAGGGCGCTATCTAGAGCGCGCCGAGGGTATGAGTCGATTACTTATCGAATTTCATCAACTTCTTATTCAAGATAATCGAACCCATGTGAGGCGCGGTAGTGCACTTATTAGCCATGGGCTTGGATTAGAAGGTGAGCCAAAGACCGCCCGTGAACTAGTTGGCTTAGCCTACGGTGAGCCACTCAATCCAGGAACACTTCTGGGCTCAATTCATAGCGCTAGATCCAACGCACGCTTAATCCGCGATATTCTCCCAAGTGATTTTTACCAAGCGATGAATCACGTCAGCGCCGCCACCGATGAATTCAGTTTGGCGGCACCCGGGCGTTCACTTCGAGTGATCCTAGATCGCCTTGCAGTCGTCAATGGAATATTTGAATGGCTGGCTCCCGAAGATGAATCGGCTCATTTTTTGACTTTAGGTCGCAGTCTGGAACGTATGGATTTAATGAGCCGCCTGCTCTCTCTCAAACTTGAAAATGAGTGGCGCGATCAAGGTCCAGCTACCACGCTTCGGTCAGTAGGAGCGCTTAATACCTACCTGCGAGAGCGAGTCCCCCTCACCTCAAACGGAGTGCGAAAGTTTCTTGTGGAGTCAGATACCTTCCCACGTTCTATTGCAGAGTGTGCAAAGCGAGCCGATGTTGAGTTACGTGAGGTTGCAACTATGACTCAACTGCGGGTGGATGACATCTTGCGTCCAATCGGGATGCTGGAAAGTCAGATTAAATACTTGAATGATGATTCCGACGAGTTAGAGCGAATTATTTCGCAGACTACCTCAGCGGTCGCCCAAACGACTGATGGAATTGGTTTGCGATTCTTTAGACCTGTCGGCTCAATTGTTTGGAGTAACTAATGGCCTGGCGTCTTAGCGTTACTCACTCCACAAGTTTCCAATACGAGTCTGAAGTCTCTGCCTCATTTAACGAGGCGCGAATGACTCCTATAAATACGCCAGATCAATTTGTGATCAGTCATGATCTCAAAGTTAACCCCTTCGCCTCAATCTTCAGTTACAGCGACTACTTTGGAACAGCTGTGAAGGCATTTGATGTACAGACCCCGCACACCTATCTTGAAATCGTCTCCCAAAGCTTGGTCGAGACGGCAGTGCCAAAACTTGGAAATGTGAATGCCAGTTGGGATGATTTAGCGAGCGATCAGTTGGCAGATGATCTGCGGGAGTTTCTCGATTTCACGGCTCTGGTAAATCCCATTGAAGCACCGTTTGAACTTCGTCTGAAGAAGACTCCGCTGGATGCCATCCACTTTCTGAATAAAGCGATGCGGGAACAAATTACATATGCACCTGGATCGACGAGCGTCTACTCCCCTGCAAGTGAGGCCTGGGAGAAGCGAGCTGGAGTCTGTCAGGATTTCACACATGCCTCTCTATCGATCTTGCGCTCTGTTGGGATTCCTGCTCGTTACGTCTCGGGCTATCTCTACAACGGCTCTGGTGAGATCGGCGAAGAAGTTATTGGGGAGTCGCACTCATGGGTCGAAGCTTGGGTAGGCGATTGGTTGCCCTTCGATCCCACAAATGGCAATCCAGTGGCCGAAGACCATGTCCTTGTTGCTCGTGGTCGTGACTACCACGATGTCTCACCGTTAAAGGGGATATTTAGCGGAGGCCGCAGCCGCAAGATCGAGGTAAAAGTTTCGCTCACCAGAATTGCCTAGTAACCTCACCGTTATGACGCACGAGAACTTGCCAGATTTTCCTACCAAGATCGATGAGGAGCAGTTGCGTCAGCACTTAGATCCGCTCTCCTACGATGTCCTGCGCAACGCTGCCACCGAGCGACCATTTACCGGCGAATACAACGACACCGATGTTGAAGGAAGTTACCGCTGTAAGGCATGTGGGAATGAGCTATTTAGAAGCGAGACAAAATTCCACTCGGGGTGCGGTTGGCCATCTTTCTATGCCCCCACCAAAGATGATGCAGTTCTCTTGATCGAAGATCGATCCCTGGCTCCTCGGATTCGAACCGAGGTTCGTTGTGCAAATTGTGGATCACATCTAGGACATGTATTTGAAGGTGAAGGTTATGAAGTGCCTACCGATCAACGTTGGTGCATAAATTCAGTTGCGCTGGTCTTAGAGAAGAAGTGAGTTGTAATCCACTTTAAGGCAGCGATTTTGAACTACGTGTAGCCCGTTTTTTACGGCGCGATTGGCAGATACATCATCTTGCAACCCAAGTTGTAACCACAGTGTTTTGGCTTTAACCGCAATTGCTTCATCCAAAACGGTCGGTACATCGCTGACCTTGCGAAAGACATCCACGATGTCGACCCACTCTGGAATATCTGCAATTGATGGATAGACCTCGTGACCAAAGAGCTTTTCTAATCGAGGGTTCACGAAGAAGATCTGAAAATGCGAATGGTCAAGTAGCCACTCACTCACTCCATAAACCGGACGCTCTGGATTGTCGGATGCTCCAACAATTGCAACGGTCTTAGACTCGCGAAGAAGGGTTGCGATCTCTTCATCTGACGGGGGAACCCACATTATTGTCACTAGATAGCAGCCATTTCGGTCGCGATGAAGTTTTCGAAATCAGCAACCTCGCGATTGATATCGTCCTCGCTCCATCCAAGAGTTGGAGCGATCAACTCTGCCAGTTCACGAGCCGCACTCAATCCATGATCGGCATGCTCCATTACTAGACGCAATCTGCGGGCTAGTACATCGACCAAGGTGCGAGCGCCTTCGTGAGTAACGGCATACAAAACTTCTGCTTTGATATAGCCAGAACCTGGTTCAACTTCGACAGCCAGGGATGGGTCTTTAGCAATCACCTGGAAAATATCACTAACGAGGGAGCCATACCGATTAAGCATCCGCTCCACACACGCTGTGGAGACTGAATAACTCTGAGCCAAACTCGCGATCTGCTTAATCAACATTTTGTAACCAGCGGCACCAATGATTGGAATAGTTTTCGTCGAAGATTTAGCAACCTTGCGGTCCAGATCTTTTACTGCTGCATCTACCGCATCGGCAGCCATCACGCGATAGGTCGTGTATTTGCCTCCAGCGATGCTGACAAAACCTTTGAGCGGATGATCCACAGTATGTTCCCGTGAAATCTTGGTGGTTGAGGAGTCTTTGGCTGGCGAGACTAGCGGACGTAGCCCCGCATACGTGCTGATAATTTGCTCTCGACGGATTTTGGGCAGCAAGACCTTATTCGCCTCATTAAGGATGTAGTCAATATCAACGCTGTCGGCTAATGG